>NZ_JBKHHI010000067.1:0-21830 GCF_046539235.1 Coleofasciculus sp. | reverse complement strand
TACTTCCAGTTTTCAATCTATTTTTACCATCGCCACACTAGACCTCATAACCCCAGATTTAACGAGGTCAAGCCATGAAATCTCCAACATCCAAAACCTGGAAAAATAAACTCTGGCTATTAGCTGAATTCCTAATTCCTAATCTCATCGGCTGGTTGTTCAAATCCAACCTGGGATCGGGAGTCAGTCTTTGCTTTCTGCTGTGGAATTTGCTAATGGATGAGGAAACGCAATCCGATGAACGCCAACGCCGCAAATCCTTGCTCACGTTCTTAATTCTTTCTGGTATGGCGTTAGCAATATCATTCAGTTTTCCTGCTTACTCTGTAGATTGTGAGACATCCGTTAACCCTAAAATTGGTCACGATTTATGGTAGAAGGTAGAAAGCAGAAGGGAATAGTAGTGCGCTCAGTTTGCCTACTTATTACTGTGATGAAATCAACGGCTTTTCACCCATTAACCAATAGGTTTTCATCTTACCCTTGCCTTTAACCCGAATAAACCCCCGTTCGACTAACTCATACTTGTCTCGCAAACGCTGATACGTCGTCTCAGTTACCTGAATTTTGTCTGGTGTACCGCGAGATTCCATGCGACTAGCGATATTCACTGCATCACCCCAAATGTCGTAGCTAAACTTAGTTGTGCCAATGACGCCCGCAATAACGACTCCCGTATTAATCCCAATCCGTAAGCGAAAATTCTTACCAGTGGCGGTGTTGATTTGTTTGAGGCTCTGTTGCATATCCAGTGCCATTTGCGCGATCGCATCGGCATGATTAATCTGAGGAGTAGGTAGTCCGCCAACCACCATATAAGCATCACCAATGGTCTTAATTTTTTCCAAACCATGCTTTTGGGCGAGTTGATCAAACGTGGAAACGATCATATTGAGCAAGCTAACCAGTTCCTGGGGAGAAATCTGACCCGCTAGTTGAGTGAATTTCACTAAGTCGGCAAATAAAATGGTCACATCTTCATGTTTCTGGGCAATTAATCCCGGCTCTTGTTTTAACTGCTTGGCAATAGTGTGGGGCAAAATATTGAGTAACAAGTTCTCAACTTTTTGCTTTTCCCGTTTTAAAGCCGCATCTGTTTGCTTGCGTTGGGTAATGTCATGAAAGAAAACCGAGAGTCCTTCATAGGAGGGAAAAGCCCGCACTTCAAACCAACATTTGATGGATGGGTAGAAGGCTTCAAAGGTGACAGGACTCTGTTGATCCATCGCTTTGTGATATTGCTGCTCAAATGTTGAACCCACCGCATCGGGAAAAGCATCCCAGAAATTCTGGCGCAGTAATTCGTCCGGTTGGCGCTGTAAAATTTGAGCGCCGACTTGGTTAATATAGGTAAACCGCCACTGTCGATCCAAGGCAAAAAACCCATCAGTCATGCTTTCGAGGAGTTCGACGACTTGCTGATCTGATACTCGCTGCTTGGCTTCGACTTCCTGACGCCTAGCAATTTGGCGATTTAACCGAGTTAAATTCAACCGTAGTTCCATTTGGTTAATCACCTGACGGCTGAGGGCTTGTAGGGCGCTGATCTGTTGCGGTGTGAGATCGTGAGGAATCTGGTCAATCACACACAGGGTTCCCAGGGGAAAACCATCTTCAGTGACTAAAGGAGCGCCCGCATAGAATCGGATATTCGGATCAGACGTCACCAGAGGGTTCCCGGCAAACCGCTTGTCTGCTAAGGCATTGGGTACAACCATGATATCTTCGGGATTCAGAATAGCATGAGCGCAAAATGCCTGTTCTCTGGGTGTTTGTGTCGCATCGATGCCAACTTTTGACTTAAACCACTGGCGATTTTGATCAATTAGGCTAATCAGGGCGATGGGAGTCCCACAGATGTGTGAGGCTAAAGCGGTGAGGTCATCAAAGTCTTGTTCTGGTAGTGTATCAAGGATGTTGTACCCCCGCAGAGCTTCGAGCCGTTCTGCTTCGTTGGGTGGTAAGGGTGCAGCTTGAGTGGAAGGTTGGGTAGAGGAACGCCGACGCGATCGCCGCGACGCGATCGAGTTATATAAACTTTTACCGAGTTTTGCCAGCCATCTAATGATACTGACAATTCCTCTAAGCAGATTTTTTTTTAACCTTTTACTTTGACGATTCGGCTTAAACAAGGGTTAACGGTCTTAAAACACTGCACAATGTATTTAAATGATAGCCACACCACTTCATAGATGAAGATTAATCTGAAGTTCTCCCCGTGCGGATGTACTACACCCAGCGTCAAGCCTTATCCCGTAGTAGTTTGAGCGCTCAAACCCAGACAAGAAAATCGGTGGAAACCCTCGCTACATCAAGGTTGAGCGCGATTGTACATAAGTAGGACGGCTAAAAAATCGCGGAAAGCCTCACGGTGAGGCAGTTTCAATTTTTCGGCTGGGGGAACTTCAGGTTAAAACGCGAGGGCTTTCACCTTTGCTATCCTGTAAAGAAGTAATAACGACAAGATTTAGGGACACTTACCTATTGTGTTTGTTCTTAGCGGCTACGAATATTTCCTAGGGTTCTTACTGGCAAGCAGTTTAGTTCCCTTCCTAGCGCTGGCAGCCTCTAAGCTGCTGCGACCCAACATCCGTGACCCCGAACGCCGGACGACTTATGAATCTGGCATGGAACCGATTGGGGGCGCTTGGATTCAGTTCAATATCCGGTACTACATGTTTGCCCTGGTCTTCGTGATTTTTGATGTAGAGACCGTGTTTCTCTATCCCTGGGCAGTGGCATTTAATCAGCTAGGACTACTAGCGTTTATCGAAGCACTCATCTTTATTGCAATTCTCGTCGTTGCCCTCGTTTACGCTTGGCGCAAAGGAGCTTTAGAATGGTCGTAAACTACCCCGTCCATGGTTAGGCATGGAAGAGGCTTTCCCAAAGCCTATGTTTACCAGCCTAAGTTCTGCCTTGAACTACGTTATGTCTAAGTGTTAAAGTTCGTACCTACGGATGCGTAGCTAGTCTGTAGCTCTACAACTCCAGCATTAAACAGGTTATAGGGAAAAGCCAGTGTGTTGGAGAAAGTACCGAGACATAACTTTGGCGAAGCTAACGTTACCCCGAAAGGGAGGGGCGCAAGCCCAATCAAACAACCCATATCCGTACAGGTTAAAAGCACGAGGAAAGTAACTACCCAGGCGACAGGCAAGGGCAATATGTCGAACGTCGGCGAGTAAATCCAAGGCGGTAAGGGTTTAGAGTTTTTTGTACTTTACCTAGGAGGCGCGGCTTTACTAACTGCCCATACTATCTATGGATGAGGTATCCAGTCGCGAATATTTGGATGAATACAGATACAGCAAACGCGGCACCCCAAAAGCCGCAACCCAAAGAAAAAATTCTCAATCCCATCAGTCGTCCTCAGGTCACGCAAGACCTCTCAGAAAACGTCATTTTGACGACAGTAGACGACCTCTACAACTGGGCTAGGCTTTCCAGCCTGTGGCCCATGATGTATGGCACCGCCTGCTGTTTTATTGAATTTGCGGCGATGATTGGCTCTCGGTTTGACTTTGACCGATTTGGATTAGTCCCGCGTTCGAGTCCCCGACAAGCGGATTTGATTATTACGGCTGGCACCATCACGATGAAAATGGCACCAGCGCTAGTACGTCTGTATGAGCAAATGCCAGAACCTAAATATGCGATGGCGATGGGGGCTTGTACGATTACTGGGGGGATGTTCAGCGTCGATTCACCAACCGCCGTGCGGGGTGTCGATAAGTTGATTCCCGTGGATGTTTACATTCCTGGTTGTCCACCCCGTCCAGAAGCGATTATGGATGCGATCGTTAAACTTCGTAAGAAGGTGGCAAATGAGTCTATCCAGGAACGGGCAACTCTGAGTCCAACCCACCGCTATTACAGCACCACTCATAGCATGAAGGTTGTACCCGATATTCTCACAGGTCAATACTTGCGGTCTGAAAATCGCCACACTCCACCGAAGGAGTTAACCGAAGCGATGGGAATGCCTGTACCCCCCGCACTGAAGTCTTCTCAACAGCAGGAGGTGAATCGTGGCTGAAGAAGAGTCCAAAGAACAGACCCAAGAGAATAGTGAAGCATCCCCACTGGTAGAGACGGGTAAAGTCCACGGCTGGCTGAAGGAAAACGGCTTTGAAACCGAGTTAATGGAACCGGATCACCTGGGAATTGAGGTGATTAAGGTACAACCCGAGGTCTTGATTCCCGTTGCCACGGCTCTGTATGCTTATGGGTTTAACTACCTGCAATGTCAAGGGGGTTATGATGTCGGTCCTGGCGAAGAGTTGGTCAGCTTCTACCATTTAATTAAGATCAGCGATGATGCTGAGCAACCCGAAGAAGTCCGGGTGAAGGTATTTCTACCACGAGAGAATCCCACGATACCCTCAGTCTATTGGATTTGGAAGAGTGCTGACTGGCAAGAACGGGAAACTTACGATATGTTCGGCATTGTCTATGAAGGACACCCCAACTTGAAGCGGATTTTGATGCCGGAAGATTGGGTAGGCTGGCCCCTGCGGAAGGATTATATCTCGCCTGACTTCTATGAATTGCAGGATGCTTATTAATTCGAGCAACTCCTTCCCATCTTAAAAAGTAGTGCGAGCATCTTGCTCGCCTACTTTTAAACAAGAGTAAGTAAAGTCAGACAATAATTGTTACAGGTAGCTTTTCGAGCCAAATAGTTGGTTAAAGATTACCGCTTGATTCAGGAAATGTTCGCTTAAATTCCTCAATTAAATCGTCTAGCTCTTCGAGGGCTTGATTAACATCAATTCTCAGAGTACCTAAATTGGGTTCCTCCAACAGTTTGACGAGAAACTCTCGCTTACTCTCAATGACATTTACGCGCTCTCGCATGGCTTGTGAGTCCATAATTCCTATCCTTTAGTTTCGCTATTTTTCTAATTTGCCAACCAACAATGATATAAGTTGAGGCGTTCCCTCAACCCAGGCATATCAACGATGTGTGCAGAGGTACACCCAGACAATAGACCGATTTCCTGGGTAGTATATCTGCCATAACTAAATATTAACATGCTGTTGTTTTATGCTTCCCTTAAGCAAGGAATAAGTTTCCAAGATTTCAGTTGATGATTCAATGACTGAACTGGCATCCTAGCTGAGGAAAGGAGGACGTTTGGATTTAGTCGGTTTATTTTTAATCACTTCGGCAATAAATCGCTTTAATGCCTTTTCGCGATTTTTCATAAACGCTGACCAAAAGCCAGGATAAAATTCATCCATGGTTTTTGCCAACGCCCAAACATCAACAGCCAGAATATTATTTAGGGTTTCATCCTCACGCTTTAACGAATCAAGCTGATCGCGAAAACGGTGTTTTTTTGAGGATGCTTGTTGCTTTTTTTCTTGAATCATTTTAAAAAATGCTGCAATAGAGACAACAGCAGACTAAACAAAACTGGGCTGATAAAAACTGTTTACATACCATGCTACAGATAAGGCAGGACTTCTGCCGACACAGCGATCGCGCTATGAGAGAGCGAATTTGCCTAGTATAACGAAGACAATACGACGTTGACGCTTTTGCCTTTGCTCCCCTAGAGCAATTCAGGCAAGATCCAAGATCTAAAACATGGATGTTCTGCACCCGATCATTTCCCATGCCACCCCTTGACACCGATAATAAAGCTAAAGTGATTGTTGTGTAGATAGTTAAATTAAGATGTTACGCAAAATTTCCTTGGGAACGGTAGGATTGTGGGTTGGGGGAGTACTTACCATCATCGGCTTTGTGGCTTATGCCACCGAGAACGCGACCTTAAATTTAGTGGGATTTTTCTACGGCGTCCCCATCTTACTGGGCGGTTTTGCCCTGAAAGCCGCCGAACTCAAGCCTGTACCTTTAAGTCAACCCACACCACCAGACGTGTTGGAACAGCGACAGCAGACAGCTACTCCCATTCAAAACCAAATTCGCCAAGATGTGATGCGTTATCGTTACGGTCAAGACGCTCACTTAGATAGCTCCCTGGAAAGTTTGGGTCTCTCTCCTAGCGATGAGGAACGACCTGCCCTCAATAGTTTACGAGAAACTGTAGTGGATGGTGCTTACACGTTAGTACTGGAATTTTACTCGCCGCTGATTCCCTTTGAAACATGGGAACAAAAGCGGGAAAAAATAGAAAAATTCTTTGGTCCGAATATCCGAGTTGAATTGAGCCAACCTGAAGAAGACCAGGTTGATGTGGCGTTGATTGCTGCATCTTAACGTTGGTATGTTCTTGTGGAACAGTTAGCTTTTCTGCTTCTCCTGCTTGCGGGAGCAAGGAACACTCCCGCAAGCCTACCGCCACCGATAGTTAACAAGACCACTAAAAACACGGCTAGATTTCATCCTAAAGATAGGGTATTTCTTACGCAGAAGCAGTCTAAGCTGAAGTGTAGCAAGTACATGCATTGAGGAAAAAATTATGCCAGGCGGTAATGCCAACTCTAAAGCTCACTCCGTTAAACCCAATCAAAACGCTAACGATAGTCTCGATCTTGCTGCCGATCCAGCAACCAATCCAGATGAGCTTAGGCGCTACAGTCCTTGTATGTTAAGCTTTATGAGTCCTCAAAGCTGATAGTTTAGCATACTAAGTCCGGAAGAACCTATTTTAAAAAATATGAGCGGCTTAGAGTTTAATTGAAAAAAGTCAATTTAAAAGCAACTCCAGACTTTAAATGTCAGGAGTCCTTTTCTTACTACGGCTTTTCTAGCCGCACAACATACCATTGCAAATATTCTCCAGGTTCCATATCCAAGTCACAAGCAGTTTCCATTAAATACTTGGCTTGTTCCTCCACAGAAGAGAACTGCTGTAAATCACGAGGTAGATTATCCTGCCGTGTTGCTAAAATAGCTTTGAGTTTTTCCAGTAACTCCTCAGGTGAGAGAAATTGCTCCGGTTGATTCGTTTCCAGAACAACATAAGCATCCTCTTGGTACATGATTGAATCAGGCATGGTTCATTCCGGGTATAGTTCAACAGTGATTAGTCTTGGTTTCCCGTTCCTAGGCAGAACCTGGAAGGGTAAGAAGACAAGGCTGGAGTAATTCCTTATATTTAGTATAGAAAAATGACCAATGATCCATAACCAATATCAATATGTTTCTCTCCCTGGAATACGAAAGAGCGTTAGAATCCCTTGGCTATGACTATTTTGATGAAGTCGCCGCCGCCGAATTCCCCTGTCATCACCTGCGGTTCCGCAATGACCAACTGCTGCCAATTTTAGGGTTAGACCCGCAAAGGGTGACAGATGCCGATTTTATCCAGGCTTTTGGTCAGTTTGTCGGCATACGACCCTTTTTAGCACTACGCTATCACGGTTATCAGTTTGGCGAATATAATTCCAGATTGGGAGATGGTCGCGGGTTTCTCTTTGGTCAGGTGCGGGGAACTGATGGCGAACTCTATGATTTTGGCACGAAAGGTTCCGGGACAACTCCCTATTCTAGGGGTGCGGATGGTCGATTGACCCTCAAAGGTGGAGTACGGGAAGTTCTAGCGGCGGAAGCGTTGCATGGTTTAGGTGTGCGTACCTCTCGCTGTTTAAGTTTGATTGAAACCGGGGAACAGTTGTGGCGAGGGGATGAACCGTCACCCACTCGTTCATCGGTGATGGTACGGATGAGTCGTTCTCATATCCGGTTTGGCACGTTTGAACGGTTGCGCTATTTTAAGCGTCGGGATTTAATTAAAACGCTGCTCGATCATGTCATTGACTATTATTATCCACATCTGTTGCAACAGAAGGATAGAGTTGAGCAATATTGCCAATTTTACGCCGAGTTAGTGAAACGAGTGGCAGAGTTAGCGGCTCAATGGATGGCAGCAGGCTTTTGTCATGCTGTTTTAAATACCGATAATATGTCGATTACGGGGGAAAGTTTTGATTATGGTCCTTATGCTTTTATCCCTACCTATAATCCTGTGTTTACGGCGGCGTATTTTGACTATTACGGACGCTATTGTTATGGCAATCAACCGAGTATTTGTCGGTTGAATTTGGAAATGTTACAGCAACCGTTAGGCATGGTAATTCCGGTAACTGATATGGAAGCTGGATTAGCGGCTTATGAGGAACACTATTATCAGACTTATCGGCAGTTGATGCTGAATAAGCTGGGATTTGAGCAAGTGAATGAATCCCAAGGGAATGAGTTATTGAAAGGGACAATTGAATTGTTAAAGGAAACTCAGGTGGGGTATCATGCCTTCTTCGCTGAATTAACCCAGCAGTTTAATCCTAATTGGCGGGATGATGCTTCAAAAATTTTTCATCAGGCGTCTTTTTGCCAGTCGGCTGAACAGGAAGTTTTATTAGTTAATTGGCGGGAGTTATATCATCATATATTGCAGGATTTGTCAACGGATGAATTGGCGAAAATGGCGGAGCGGTTACAGGAGAAGAACCCAAAAACTGCATTGCTAAGACCGATTATTGAAGAGGTTTGGGCAGCTATCGATCGCGACGATAATTGGCAACCCTTTGATGAGTTGGTGAGATGCTTACAAAGGAAAAAATAATCTTATATTCGTCATTGGTCATTGGTCATTGGTCATTGGTCATTTGTCATTTGTCATCATCGCTCCCGAAAAGAAGCAAGCTACGTTTATGTAAGGGCTGAAATCAGGGTTATTATTTCAAATAAATCAATAAATTCAGCCCAGGAATAGTACGAGAAAGTGTCCATAATAACAGGGCAATATAAGCAAGACCTAAACCCCACTGATACCACGCCAATGTACTAATAATACCGGGAATATGTTCCTCTCTTAAGCGAATATCATTAAAGCCAAACTTGAGTAAATTATTAAAACTAAAGTCATAATAATTCAGCCAATTCCAGCGACGATCCCAAAGAATCGGCATATAGCGATCGCGGAAAAAGCCAAATCGAGGCATAACCGGGAGGCGTCCAATCAACAGGCGTAATTGCCGCATCCCTCCATCTTCAACAAAATAGGTGACATTGAGCAGATCATGATAGCGCCCTTGCCGATACAGTTGCCACACCAGCAATAGGGGTATCGGAAACAGAAGTCCCGCCAAACACAATAGCGTCAGCCAGGGTTGTTCACTGGTTTGAAAAATCGCGATCGCACCGCCAAAGATAGCCGCCGCCCCACTCCCCACCATGAACACTGTTTCTAGAGAGGTGGGTAGAATCGGTTTAGGGTAACGTCGCCGCCAACGGTCAAGCAACCAAAACAGTAATCCGAAATAGGCGATCGCAATCATGCCCACGCCGAAAACTAAGCCAAAACTGGTACCATCGGCACTTAATAGCAACAGTAAACTCAATCCCGCCCAGTGTAACCCATCAATTAGCCAATGGCGCGATCGCAGAGTGATATCCTCGCGACCCATTAACTGGAGAATGCTACCCAGTAAACGTCCCCACAGTTGTTCTCGTCGTAATCTTTCCCGGAGATAATCTAAGGAATTCGCATCGGGAATTTGTTCTTGTTCGCGAAAGTTGCGGACTAAATTTCGCAGTACATCTTCATTTCCTTCGAGTTTGGGAACGGATAGAATTTGTCCGACATGACCCACATCACCAAATAGTTTAGCTTCGTCTGAGTCAAAGGTCATCCCAGCGACCTTAACATAAGCATTGGCAGAAAAGCGGGTATTACTAAAATCCATTTGGTCGAGTAGACTCGCATCCCGCATTAAAATCGGTTGCTGGAACTGACTTCCCCGGAAGCTAGTGGATTTTTCCCACGTCACCTCGGTGAGTAACAACGACTGAGTAAACCGACTTTTGCTTAACAAACAGCGATCGCGCCAAATCACTTGGGAAAAATCGGCATCTTCTAGCCATTGGCTTCCGGTAAAATTAGCAAGCTGGACAAATTCCGCCTGACTAAAATTCCCCTTCCCATGAAACGTAGACCGACTAAAATCTGCCATCCCTTTAAACTCCACCTGAGTAAACCCAGCTTTATCAAAGAAGGTATCACCGCTGAAGTTAATATCTCGACCAAACGTAGTGTTACTAAAATCAACAGATTGGCTAAAACTACTCCCCGACCAATCTACTTCCTGGATAAACACAGCCTCAGAGACTTCTAAGCGTTGCAGAAAGAAGGTATTGGCGAAATTAATCGCACCGCTTAGACGAGTTTGATTCAGCTTGAGAGTCCCCCGAAAGACAGTAACCGAGGGAACTTGGTCACTGGCTTCGGTAATAAAGCGAGAATCTTTTGCTAATTTTTCTTGTTCCTGTTCAGTTAACAAGGAAGGCAACGTGGCTTGGGAGAGGGCGGTTTGCAAGCCTAATTTGCTAGCCGTAAACTCTCCTTGAATCAAGGATTCACTTAAGTCTAAAGCGAGAGGGGTTTGAGAACGAGTCAGCTTGCTTTGCAGGTGTTGGTAGAACTGATCCCGAAAGTCTGTATTCTCGTTGGTTAAATCAATCACAAACTGGCGCAGATCAATCGTGGAAATGCCTTCGCTTTGAATCGGGGATTCTAGGCGTTCTTCCAGGAGTTCCAGGGTTAACGGTTGACGTTCTGCAGTGGCGGCGAAGGCGGGTAGGGGGATGAGGAGGAGGAGACATATAAGCAGGAATCCCAGGAGTCGCTTGGGGAAAGGGTGTAAGAATTGAATTGTCTTCAAGGCGATCGCATCGTTAGAGGTTCGTTCAATTATTTTACTGGGTTAACCATCTCCATATTTTATAACATAAGGCAGAATAGAGAAGGTTTATTATTGGTATAATGACGAATGACGAATGACGAATGACGAATGACTTTTTTTAGGGTTGAACCTGCTGAAGTTTAGTTTGAGCGGATCGCAAAAGTTCTTGAGCTTTTGAATAAGATGTTGTCCCTGATTGTACCTTATTGAGTTGATTAATAATACCCTGAAGTTGACTAATAGTAAGATTCCGATCAATTGTCCCATCAGTAGGCGTGTTGGCGAGCAAACGTTGAATTTGACGTTGAGCTTCCTCCAGGGCTTGTATTGATTCCGCCTCGGCTGAGGAGCGAGTTTGGATAATACCTAAGTTCGTTTGATAAGTGGCAAGTAATTTTTGGGCTTCTAGATAACCTTGATCATCTAGGGGAACTTTTTCCAATCGCGCGATCGCTTGTTGCCAAAGTTTCTGGATTTGTTGCCATTCAGCGACAGTATGGGGCGGATTTTGAGCCGCTTTAGCCGCCGCAAAAGCAAATTCTTGAGCCGCACCAATCAGGAAACCGGTACGCTGGTTATTCGCCGCAAAGCCAACCACTTGCTGAAAGTCCCGTTGGTAAGCGAGGAACTTGGTTTTTGCGGTTTGTCCGGCGAGGGTTGATGAGGGGATTTGCTCGATTTGATCCAGTGCGGTTTGCCATTGTGCGATCGCGTCTCGTTTATCCATTGGTGTTGCGGCTTGCTGGTACTGCTGTTTGGCTTGATTGAGTGCAGTTTCGGCTTTCTCTAGTTCAATCTGAGCATTTTTCTCCTGGAATACCTTGGCTTCCATACGAGCGACGTTAGTACGAGCGCTTTCAAATTCATCCAGGGTGAATTTCCAGCTACAGGTAAATAAGCTACAGTAGAATCTAGGTTCGTAACCTAAAAACCAGACAGGTAATTGATCCAGATGATTTTGGGCTAGCTTAACTTTTTCTTCCCCTAAGCCGAAATCTGCTGCTAGGGTAGCATTATTGATCAGTTGATCGGCTTGTTCAACGTTGCGAATGGTTTGGCGATAGTTATGATCCATCTGGATATAACTGGGTAATAGTAACAGTGGTGCAGTCCGCGCTACCGGACGCCTGATCATTGGGTAAGGCAGGTTTACCACCCAAACTAAACCCGCCATACTCCCCAGGATTGCCCCTGTCCAAGCGATTTTACTCAATAGTCCAGGCGGCTGATTGGCAATAGCTGCTTTCTTGAGTTGTTTTTCACTAAATTGAGGTAACACATCCACAACCGTTTCGCGAAGTTCGGCTAATGAAGCGGGGGAACCGGGTTGCGATCGCAGTCTTTTTAACCGCTTGAGAACGATTTCTCGTTCCACCTGATTGACTGAGGAGTCTCCGGTGCAGTTGTGAACTTCTGCACAGAGGATTTGATAGGCGCGGTGATTGAGGCGATTCATGATGAAGATGCTCAAGATTATCTTCTAGTTTGGCAGACCCTTATCCCCTTTGTCTAGCTACGGCGGCGGTTTCTTCTGTTGCCAATCAGCATATCTGCCTGAGTACGTGGTTTCCCTTTAGTTCGCAAGTAACCTCGCAATTCGCCACAACGTTGGGCAATTTCATAGGACGCGATCGCTTGACAAGGTTTCGGTTTTTTGGGATAATCTTTATAATGGGAAAATGTGCCAGCCTATAGACCCGTATTTCGCGTTTGAGGAAGGTCAACGCATCAATTGTTTCCTCAAGCAAAGTCACATTCAGTAATCGTAATACCCAACAGCCTTGAAAAGGAAATCCCCGACGCCTCTAAGACTTCGGGGATATGACTACACAAAATTATTGCAACTGTTCAATTAACTGACGTTTGGCTGTATCCAAGGCTTCGGGTAGCTTACTGGCGTCTCGTCCCCCAGCTTGGGCTAAATTGGGGCGTCCACCACCGCCACCGCCGCAAAGTTTGGCAATTCCCCCAATAAATTTACCGGCTTGTAGCTTCTTATCTTTGTGGATTTTGGCACTAAACGCCGCGACTAAACTAACTTTTCCTTCTGTAGGAACCGAACCTAAAATAACCGCACTTTCTCCTAGTTTTTGCTGGAGTCGTTCCGCTGCGGTTTTTAATGCGTCGGGTTCAATGTCTCCTAGATTTGCCACTAAAACCTTGAACTCACCTACCGATTCAGCTTGACTCAATAACTGATCAGATTTGGCTAAAGCCAATTCTTGTTTCACGGCGTCTAATTCTTTCTGAGACGCTTTGAGTTCGTTCTGGATAGTGGTAATTCGTTCTGGGATTTCTTCGGGTTTGACTTTAAAGCGATCGCTTAATTCTTTGACCACTTTATCCCGCAGGTTCAAATAATCCAATACCGCAGGACCCGCTACCGCTTCGATGCGCCGGATACCGGACGCCACACCCGTTTCGGAGACGATTTTAAATACACCAATTTCCGCCGTATTATTCACATGAGTTCCCCCACAGAGTTCCATAGAAACACCAGGGAAATCGATAACCCGTACCTCATCCGCATACTTTTCGCCAAACATCGCGATCGCACCTTTTGCCTTGGCGTCTGTCAGGGACATAATCGCCACATCTGCGCCGTGTGCCTCAGCTATCCAAGTATTAATTTGATCCTCAATTTGGGTCAATTCCTCTGAAGTCAGGGAACGGGGACAATTGAAATCAAACCGTAGCCGATCAAAGGCGACTAAGGAACCGGCTTGGGAAATCGAGGGATCAACAATCTTTTTCAGCGCCGCTTGTAATAAATGGGTAGCCGTATGATTAGCTTGGGCGCGACGGCGACAAGCGCGGTCAATTTGGGCGGTAACAGTATCGCCTAGGTTTAGGGTTCCCCGTTCCACGCGACCAAAATGGATAAAGAAGTCAGATTCTTTTTTGACATCTTCAATCCGTACTACTAAATTATCGCCGGATAAATAACCGCGATCGCCAATTTGTCCCCCAGATTCGGCATAGAATGGGGTTTGGTCGAGAACGACTTGCACCTCAGTACCCGTCTGGGCTGATTCAACCGACTCGCCATTTGCAACTAGCGCCATCACTTGGGCGGTAGTTGCAGGTACGGTATATCCTAAAAATTCGGTCGCCGCCACTCCAGATGTCACTTCATCCAGACTACCTTGCGCCAATAAATCAACAGTTTCGTGGGCGGCTTGAGACGTTTCTTGCTGTTCTTTCATCGCCGCTTCATAGCCAGCAATATCCACCGTTAACCCATGTTCTTCAGCAATTTCTTGGGTTAATTCTAAGGGGAAGCCATGGGTATCATAGAGGGTAAACGCATCCCGTCCGGAAATAAGATCAGGCTTTTGCGCCAGAATATCTGCCAATAATTTCTCGCCGCGTGCGAGGGTTTTGCGGAATTGCGATTCTTCTCGTTGCAATTCGGCTTGAATCGCATCGTTCCGTTCCCGCAGATTCGGATAGGTGTCTTCAGCCAGTGCGATCGCGGTTTCGGCGACTTGGGTGGTAAACTCGCCTTGAATGCCAATTAACCGTCCATGACGCACCACTCGCCGGATTAGACGGCGTAGGATATAGCCGCGTCCAATATTCGAGGCGGTAATCCCATCAGCAATCAGATGAACGACGGCGCGAATGTGATCCCCAATCACTTTCAGAGAGACTTTGGTTTTCTCGTCACTCTTGGCGTAATCAAGTCCAGCAATCTCAGCCGCCGTCTTGATAATCGGGAAAATCAGATCCGTTTCGTAGTTATTGGGAACCTGCTGGAGGATTTGCGCCATCCTCTCTAATCCCAACCCGGTATCAATATTTTTATTCTGTAGGGGGGTGAGATTCCCCTCTGCATCCCGGTTGTATTGCATGAACACCAGGTTATAGTACTCAATAAACCGGGTGTCGTCTTCTAAATCGATAGCCTTGTCCCCTTTTTCCGGGTGGAAGTCGTAATAAATTTCTGAACAAGGACCACAAGGACCTGTAGGACCCGATGCCCAGAAGTTATCTTCTTCCCCCATACGCTGGATACGATGGGCAGGGATACCAATTTTATCCCGCCAGATGGCAAAGGCTTCGTCATCCTCTCGAAACACACTCACCACCAGGCGTTCTGGGGGCAATTCAAAGACTTTCGTAGATAACTCCCATGCCCACGCGATCGCTTGTTCTTTAAAATAATCGCCAAAGCTAAAATTGCCCAGCATTTCAAAGAAGGTATGGTGTCGCGCCGTGCGTCCCACATTCTCTATATCATTGGTGCGGAGACATTTTTGCGACGTGGTGGCGCGGGAAAAGTCCGACTGGCGTTGTCCCAGGAATATGGGTTTAAAGGGTAGCATCCCGGCGATGGTGAGTAAGACGGTGGGATCTTCGGGGACTAAGGAAGCCGACGGCAAAACTTGGTGTTGCCGTTTTTCGTAGAAGTCCAGGAACGTTTGTCGGATTTGGTTACCGCTGAGGGATTTGGGAGATTTGGGCATGGTGTTTCACTCACAGACTAGGAATGGATTTTGGATTTTAGACGCTTAGAGTTACCCATCCTAGAGATAACAAGGTTTATCGGTTCAATTGGGATCTATTTTGACTTATGTTATCGATTGTTGCAGGGTTTTGGGTTCTCGTCCCGGTTTCCGAGTTTCCGAGTTAACTGGGCGGTTTAAACCGCAGCTACACAAACCAAACCCGCCTGCGCGGGTTTCCACACCCCTCGATTAGTCCTTGTCAAGCCAACTTTGTTTCGTTTGGTTGCGCGATTTCCTGGTTCTTCAGGGCTTATCTTCACTCCTCTTTTCGTGGAGTGCAAATCCTGGATGACTGATTCCACAGTATCAGCTTGAGGGAAGTTTCCCGCTTTAAGGTTATTGTAATGGCGTTGGAGTAAATCAATATCCTGGGATTGCCAAGAGACAAGACGAGTCACTACGGCTATCTTTTTGGCTAAATCGTTTTGCAGTCGGGGTAAATCCTGAGCATTTTCCCAGACTTTGAGAAACAGTTCCAGTGTTTTTTTGCCATCTTCGTAGTTGAGGTCAGTGGGAATTGATTTAGGAGATCCAACCCATTTCAGCAGAGTTTTTACTTCATCAGTCCCCCCACTCAGTAAATAAGTTAAAAATCGCCAGTAATTCCCCCCGGTAAAATAGGTTAAAGACCTCCATTGTTCAAAATTTTCCTGATTGGGTTCATAGACATTATTCAGAAGAACAACAATCTCATTTAAATCCAGTTTGCGGAGATTGACTAATGCATAAGCTGCCAATCCCCGAACCGGAGGATCAACAGTTTTATCCTCAATGAAGTTGAGCAGATCAGGGATGTAGGGAACGGCGGATTCCCCCAGACTCATTAAGGCATCAGCCATAGAGTCACCCACCTCACCATCAACAGTTTGATCCTGAAAAAACTTGAGAATCAAAGGGATATATTGGGCGTCGGTTTCCCCCCGATTGACTAATGCTCTAGCCGCCCAACTACGAACGTATGAGTCAACCGTTTCATCTTTGAGGAAGTTGAGAATCTCAGGACTATAAGAAACGCCGACGTTCCCAAAACTAATTAATGCTTGAGCCGCCCAGCTACGAACCTCATCATCAATGGTTTCATCCGGGATGAGGTTGGCAATCTCAGGACTATAGGGGACAGCGGCTTCCCCCAAACTAATTAATGCATAAGCCGCCGAGCGACGAACAACTGAGTCAACGGTTTTATCCTGGACAATGTTGACAATCTCAGGAATATAGGGAATGGCAGCTTCCCCTAGATTAACTAATGTAGAAGCCGCCGAACGACGAACAACTGAGTCAACAGTTTCATCCTGGACAATGTTGGCAATCTTAGAGGCGTATGGAGCGCCGATTTTTCCCAAATTTTGTAATGCTCTAGCCCCCCGGTCTCGAACATCTAAGTCAACGGTTTTATCCTGAATAAAGTTGAGCATTTCAGGTATGTATTGGAATCTGAATTCTCCCAGATTCTCTAATGCTTCAGCCGCCCAGCCACGAACTTGAACATCAACGGTTTCATCCTGGAGAAAGTTGAGAATCAAAGGGATATATTGGGTGCTGGCTTCCCCCAGATTACTTAATGCTAGAGTTGCCCAGCCCCGAACCTGAGCATCAACGGTTTTATCCTGGAGAATGTCAGCAATTTCAGGGGCATATTTGACGCTGGTTTCCCCCAGATTCTCTAATGCTCTAGCCATCCAGCCGCGAATCGGCTGATCAATAGTTTTATCCTGGAGAAAGTTGAGAATCTCAGGAATGTATTGGACGCCGATTTCCCCCCGATTCACTAATGCTTCAGCCGCCCCACGACGAACAACTGAGTCAACCGTTTCATCCTGGAGGAAGTTGAGAATCTCAGGAATGTATTGAACGCCAGCTTTTCCCAAATTACCTAATGCTTCAGCCGCCGAGCCGCGAACCTGCTCATCAAGGGTTTCATCTTGGAGAATGTTGACAATTTCAGGGATGTATGGAATAGTTTCTTCACCCAAATTATCTAATGCTCTAGCTGCCCAGCGGTGAACCTGCTCATCAACCGTTTTATTCTGGATAATATTGATAATTTCAGAGATGTATGGAGCGGTTTCTTCACGGAGATTGATTAATGCACCAGCCGCCGATTCGCGAACATTTAAGTCAACCGTTTCATCCTGGATAATGTCGAGAATCAACGGGATGTATTCGGCGCTGTCTTCCCCCAGATTAAGTAATATTCTAGCCGCCCAGCTACGAACCCTAGAGTCAACAGTGTTATCCTGAAGGATGCTGGCAATCTCTGGGGCGTATGGGGCGCCGACTTCTCTCAAATCTCCTAATGCTCTAACCGCCGAGTTCCGAACGTCTGAGTCAACCGTTTCATTCTGGAGAAAGTTGAGAATTTCAGGAATATATTGAGCGCTGTCTTCCTCCAGATCACCTAATGCATAAGCCACCGATTTCCGAACTCTTAAATCAACAGTTTTGTCTTGGATAAAAGTCAGAATTAAAGGAATGTATGAAGCGTCAGCTTCCCTAAGCTTACTTAATGCATAAGCCGCTGAGTTAAGAATATTTGAGTAAACAGTTTCATTCTGGAGGAAATTGAGAATCTCAGGAATGTATGATGCGCCACCTTCCCCTAAATTCCCTAAGGCTGCAGCCGCCCCAGCACGAACAAATATGTCAACAGTTTTATCCTGGAGTAAGTTGGCAGCTTTCTGAGCAATATAATCGGGGTTTTCAACCACAGCTTGCAAGTCCAAAGGATTGTATTCAATTAATCGCCCCAAAGCATACAACTTTACCTCGTCATGCCCATCATCAAGAGCCGCGATTATCCCATCAATCTGCCAATGTTCCGGCTTAGGCGCTTCTTCGGCGCTAACCCAAGGAAAGGCAAGCTGAAGCGTCAAAAACAGGGTAAACAGGAAGATAAAAAAGGGAGAAAATGGTTTGGTTTTATGAATGGTTTTTAACATAGTGAAAAGCGTGCCGAACCAGAAAGGCAGAACATTCCAAGACAGAAGGGAACAGGCAAAGGACGTAGCTTGCTTGGCACTTTGCGAGTAGGACAAATGACCAATGACCAATGACTGACCAATGACCCATAACTAAGCTATGGTATCGGATAATGCGTTAAACGCGAAGGAACTGGGAAAATGAAGGTAGAGTTACAGAAATTTTTTAAAGCAACAAACCCGAGCCGGACGCTGGTTGCAGACAATCCGGAAGACCAGAAATTTTATATCGACTTTTCCCCGGTACGCGGGGGGAAGATTATTGAGGAACTTAAGGATAATATTACCTTTTTCTCCCCTGATGAACCCACCTGCGCCTTATTTACCGGACATATTGGCTGTGGCAAATCCACAGAGTTATTGCGACTGAAGGCTGAATTAGAAGCAGATGGGTTTCATCTGGTCTATTTTGAGTCCAGTGAAGACTTGGAAATGGCGGATGTGGATATTGGCGATGTGTTATTGGCGATCGCACGGCGGATTTCTCAAAGCTTGCAAACTGTCCAACTCGGCAAATTGACGGGGTTACAGACGCTGGTACAGGGGGCTGCAAGGGTGTTAAACGCTGAGGTGCAGGGGGTGAGAATTAAAGTTCCGAATCTGGGAGATGTGGGCGTTGTTTCTCAAGAGGATACGGTTTCCCTCGCCTTTGGCATTGGTGAAATCACCGCGAAGACGAAAAGTGATGCGACGATGCGACAGCGGCTGAATCAGTACCTGGGACCTCAGAAAACCCAACTGTTGCAAATGATTAATCAGGAACTGATCGAACCTGCGATCGCGAAACTGAAACAACAGGGTAAAAAGGGGTTAGTCGTAATTGTCGATAACCTGGATCGGATTGATAATAGCCCAAAACTTTGGGGGCGTCCACAGCAGGACTATTTATTTGTGGATCAGAGTGAATGTTTAACCAAGCTGCATTGTCATCTCGTTTATACCATGCCCTTGGCGCTGAAATTCTCCGATGATTATGGGGTGTTGACGCAAGGGTTTCCGGAACGACCGAAAATCTTGCCCATGGTTCCGGTACAGTTAAAAGATGGTAGTGATTGTCAAGGGGGAATCCGTTTACTGCGACAGATGGTTCTAGCACGGGCATTTCCGGATTTAACAGAACAGGAACGCCTGGAAAATAGTACGGAAATTTTCGATAATTTGGAAAGCTTAGACTATCTCTGCTACCGGAGTGGGGGTCATGTGCGCGATTTGTTAAAGTTACTCAATGATTGGATTAAAAAAGAACGGACGTTTCCCTTGTCCCGCCCGACACTGGACAAATTAGTTCGACAATATCGCAATGAAATGACATTGAGAATATCGGATAATCAGTGGGAGTTATTGCGACAAGTGCAGCAACGGAAATGGGTAAGCGATGATCAGGGTTATGAACTGTTGATTCGCAGTCGGCTGGTGTTTGAATATTATTATGAGGATGAGTCTTGGTTTGATGTGAATCCGATTTTAGTTGATGCTCAAGAGTTACAGGGATAATATTTGAGGTAGGGGCGCAAGGGCTTCATCCATCATCCATGTAAACTTAAGCTTAACCCCTCTCCCCCAGCCCCTCTCCCACCAGGGGAGAGGGGAGCAAGAAGGAAACGGTTAAGAGAATAGCCTCCATTATATAAAATGTAATATGGATAACTATATAGACGAGAGTACCATTGACAATCAGGAAGCCTTAGAGGAATTAATCTGGGCAATTGAAGCCTCTGAGGGACGATTTTACATCATGCTAGCGCGTTGTAATTATGCCTATTTGCAAGACCGTTTAATCCAGCAAGTGCAAGAACAATGCGCCCTTGATATTCGAGTCATTCACCTGAAGCAATCAGATAGAACCCTTTACTCGACCATTTGCGCCCAACTGGGACAGGAAATGCCCGACGCCCTGATGGTATCTGGATTAGCTACGGTGGATAATCTGGATGATATGCTGAGGGCAACGAATCAGGTGCGGGAGGAGTTTCGCAAAAATTTCCACTTTCCGGTTATCTTGTGGATTAATGATGCGGTTCATGTCAAGTTTCTGAGAATTGCCCCTGATTTTGAGAGTTGGACAACCACAACTCGATTCGCGATTCCAACAGATGAGTTAATTAATACTCTCCAGCAGCATGTCGATTCCCTATTTTCTACCGCCTTGGCTGTTAATTCCTCTCAATCCTTATACAAGTTAGCCGATGTTTTAGCTCAAGGTTGCTTAAGTCGTTCAGAACTTGACTTGGCATTAAAAGAGTTACCCCATCGGGTACAAGACTTAGACCCGCAGCTTGAAGCCGGATTACAGTTTATTCGCGGGTTAAATGGTGGGGATAGTCCCGAAGCATTAGATTATTTTCAGCAAAGTCTCAGGTTTTGGCATCAGGTAGGGGCGGGTTTAACTGATAACTTATCTGATCAAACCGCTAACCTCACTAAACTCGCCCCGATTGACCCCAATGTCGGGGAAATTGATAACCCAATTCAACCCACTCCGATTAATGCCAAATTAAAAGCTGGATTGGTTTTATTTCATATTGGACTCTACCACTATCGCACAACTGACCGCAAAAAACACCAGGCGGTTAACTGGCAAACATCCAAGATTCATCTCCAGCACTGTATAGACCTATTTGACCAAGAAAACCGCCCCGATTTAGTGGCAAAATGCATTACTCAATTAGAACGATTGCTGCAACGAATGCAAGCCTGGGATGAATTGGAACAAGTAGCGCAAAAGGCTTTACCTTTACATCAACAATATGGTAGTACCAGTAAATTAGCTCAAGATTATAGCTTTTTAGCCGAAGTCGCCTTACAGCAACAGCGCTGGGATGATGCGCGTCAAGCAGCACAGCAAGCTGAGGAGATTATCACTCAACTCCCGAAAGATAAACGCTGGATACAGGGATTAAATTTACTATTTTTAGCTCAAGCTGAACGGCAATTAAGAAATAAGCAAGCGGCGATTTCTCATTTAGTTAAAGCGAGGGAATTAGGGGATTTTGGGCATCCGCTGATTTATGTTCGCATATTAGAAGAATTACGAGAACTCTATTTTGAATCAAAGCAATATTTAGCTGCGTTTGCCACAAAACAACAGCGGCGTTCTATTGAACAGCAATATGGCATTCGTGCTTTTATTGGTGCTGGACGACTGCAACCCCATCGAGAAGATGCTTCTTACTGGTCACGGGATCTGGAAAACCTCTCTCCAAACCTCTCTCCGAACCGCTCCTACAAGGAGAGGGAAGCGGAATATATTTTTTTATTTGGAGAGGCTTTGAATTCTCACTCTTCCGTGAAAAATCAGCAAGAAGCTTCTGTTAAAACCGATAATCGAGAGTCAGTCGCCCCGGAAATTATCGCCTCTGGACGACAGCGAGATTTAGAACGATTATTAGAACGGATTGGACGGAATGATTGTAAATTAATTGTCATTCATGGACGTTCTGGTGTGGGAAAAAGTTCGTTAGTCAATGCGGGATTAGTTCCAGCATTGAAGCAAAGCGTTATTGGTACTCAAAGGAATGTTCCGATTTCAATTCGAGTTTATACGAATTGGATAGAGGAATTAGAAAAGCAGTTGCTACAAGAAGATGAACTTGTAGGGGCGGGTTTAGACGATAACCTTTCGGGAAAACCACCAACCTCTCAACAAAACCCGCCCAATTCTCCAGGTTTAGACGATAACCTT
>NZ_JBKHHI010000066.1:0-21998 GCF_046539235.1 Coleofasciculus sp. | reverse complement strand
CGACACCCTAACCAAGAACGCGCCTACACGGGAGGATTCAATCCTCAACCTGTAGACGCGCTAATCTAAGCTAGACAAAAAACCTTTGACGTTTAGCTACCAAGGGAGCCGTATTAGTAGGTTTCAACATGCCAGCGATGGGCTTTCTTCATAGATTTCTGGAAATCAGCCCAGTTCATCCCTTGCCGTTCAGCAGCAGCCGAAAGTGCGGCATCAATGCCATCTTCCATTCCCTTGAGTCCGCAAATGTAGGTGTGGGTATTATCCTTCTGCATTAACTCAAACAGTTCATCGGCATGTTCATCCACCCGATGCTGGATATACATCTTGCCACCCTCTTTGTTCTTCTGTTCCCGGCTGATGGCATAAGTGAGACGGAAATTATCGGGAAACTCGTGCTGGAGTTTTTCCAATTCCTCTTTGTACAGAATGTTTGCCGTATAAGGGATACCAAAAATCAGCCACGCAAATCCTTTGAAATTGTAGTCTTCGTGCTTTTCTTTCAACATCCGCCATAGGTAAGCCCGGAACGGAGCAATTCCTGTACCTGTTGCCATCATCAGGATGGTAGCATCTGGATCTTCGGGAAGTAACATTTCTTTCCCAACTGGTCCTGTGATCTTGACATCATCGGCGCCAACTGGCAGATTGCACAAGTAGCTTGAGCAGACGCCATAGACGGTTTCCCCGGTTTCTGGGTGCTTGTACTCCAGTTGTCTAACACAAAGGGAAACTGTCTTATCATCCTCGTGATCTCCATGACGAGTGGAAGCAATAGAGTAGAGTCTGAGTTTATGGGGTTTACCCTTTTCATCTTCTCCAGGTGGGATAATGCCAATACTCTGACCTTCCAAATACCATATATCACCGTCAGAGATGTCAAAGGTAACGTGACGAACTGTGCCTGATCCCCCTTCTGCAACCAGTTCGTAGTTTTCAATACATTTGCCTAGATAGGGTTTTTTGGGCTTGTACAGATTGACAGGAACACCCTCTTTTGATGATTTTTTATGAACGATATTTTCCGGGGAAGGCGCGGCATGGGCTTCAGTGGCTTTGCCATTCATTCCATTCTTGGCATTCATCACACCATCAAGAGGTTTAATGCTGACGATTTTGCCACCCATGCGGGTGATTCGTTGCATTTCTTGATTCATTCGACTGTATGGCACCGTAATATACGTATTACCACTGCGACGAATGGGATAATCCATTTTGTCGGTTTCGGTGTTCTGACTTAGACCTGTCACTTCGTAAAGAAATAGTCGATTCTTGGGCGTGGTGTTACTAGACATTGCGTTATTTCTCTCTAAACCAATCGATTACGATATATTGCTCAGTACAACATTTCATCAATTCGTGACGAATGAAGCAACATCCCACTCAGGGTTTCAGTCGCTTCATCCCGTAGAGTTGATGGCAGGTCGTTGACCTTGATACCTGGCGGTGGACTCCCGTTATTCCCTGGTTAGCTAATCCGGCAATAGATGTCCCACGCTGTAACTTTTATTCAGTGTGGGATGAATTCCCAGTAATGCCAATCTGAGTGGCATTGCCTCAAATCGCTGTTTGGGCGACAGACTTGGCTTCCAGCCCACAGGCTCACGACAAAGCGGAGTGTGTACAGTCGTTAACTCGGCTCAACTGGGTGGGGAATGAAGTAGGTTCAATGTATACTCTAGAATACGTCTAATTGATTGAGTTGGCAAAGTTCCAACTCTTATGACTCCTGTGGGCATCTGGTAGGAGGTAATTCTCAGCATCTGGCTCCGGTGGAGAAATCGGTCATTGACCGACCAATAGTCAAAATCGAGTCAATTTGAAATTTTTTGCTCCAATTTGCACAACTCACTTTAGGATTATGTTAAGGAATTAAGGAGAAACGTTAAGTCTTGTAGACATAATCTCATTTTGGTACAATCCACAAATAGCCGCTAGTATAAAATACTTACCCCCTGTCTGGCTTGAGTCTTATCCCCTGGGGAAGACTCACACCTGTCGCAAATCCGTAACGGGTTAAAGGCACGCGAGCAACAGACGGGTTGACCCTAGACTTAGGAATTGGATTGCTGGAAACTCTATTTGAAACTATTTTTTGCGTTAGAGGGAAACTATGACCACTCAGTTAGACCGCGTGGTACTAATAGCCGTCGCTGGAGACTCTGGATGCGGGAAGTCCACATTTCTGCATCGCTTAGCCGACTTGTTTGGTGAAGAGTTTATGACGGTCATCTGCTTGGATGACTATCACAGCTTAGACCGTAAAGGGCGTAAAGCGGCAGGGGTGACAGCGCTTAACCCCAAGGCGAATAATTTTGACCTGATGTATGAGCAAATCAAAGCGCTCAAAAATGGTCAGGCAATTGATAAGCCAATTTATAACCACGAGACAGGTGAACTTGATCCACCAGAACGGGTAGAACCCAATAAAGTCGTGGTAATCGAAGGATTGCACCCCCTTTATGATGAGCGGGTGCGATCGCTGGTTGATTTCGGTGTTTATCTTGATATCAGTGATGAGGTCAAGATTAACTGGAAAATCCAGCGGGATATGGCAGAACGAGGGCATACCTACGAAGATATTCTGGCATCCATTAACGCTAGACGCCCTGACTTCAGTGCTTACATCGAACCCCAAAAAGAGTTTGCTGATGTCGTGATTCAGATATTACCGACTCAGCTTCTCAAAGAAGACAAGGAAAGCAAGATCCTGCGGGTGCGCTTGGTTCAGAAAGATGGTGTAGAAGGCTTTGAACCTGTCTATCTGTTTGATGAAGGGTCTACAATTGACTGGAGACCTTGTGGTCGTAAGTTGACCTGTGCTTATCCTGGGATCAAGTTGTACTATGGTCCGGATAGCTACTTCGGTCATGATGTATCTGTGTTGGAAGTGGATGGTCAATTTGACAATCTAGAGGAGATGATCTACATCGAAAGTCACCTCAGCAATACCTCCACGAAATACTATGGTGAGATGACCGAACTGTTGCTCAAGCATAAGGACTATCCCGGTTCTAACAATGGTTCTGGATTATTCCAGATTCTGGTGGGGCTGAAGATGCGAGCCACTTACGAACGGTTAACATCTAAGGTGCAAGTACCCGCGAATGTGTAACGGATGGAAACCGCGTCTACGTTGTTGAAACCTGTAGTTTTTCCCGAAGAGAATCTCCAGTTTTCAACTGGGACGGGATAGTGTTGGTTGTATATTGCCCATGCCATAATCTTTGATGTGGCGTGGGTTAATGATTAAGAGACTAATTGACAAAAAGTTGCTCCTCTGCTTCTCAGCGTTCTTGCACCTGTGCACTCTCAAGAGTTCATCCTTTACATTCGACCGACACACCCGCTAATGTGACCAATTGTGATACAAATGCGGATTAAGCGATGTGTCAAAATTGATAGGCTTGGCAAAATCACTCGATGGAAACCCAAACTAAAAGGAGTGCATAGCATAAATGTGTGGTATTGCTGGAATATGGGGGCAAATTGATCAAAGCAGCGTTAAAAAGATGATGGATACTTTAGTCCATCGAGGTCCAGACGCTGAAGGAATGTTTGTGTCTCCAATTAAGGCAGGTGTTCTGGGACATCGACGGTTGAGTATTATGGACCCGCAAGGGGGAAACCAACCGATATACGGCGATCGCAAGGCGCGAGTGATTGTCGGAAATGGCGAAATTTATAACTTTCCCCAGTTACTTCCCCAGTTAGCGGAACGATTTAAGTTCCGGACTAAAAGCGATACAGAGGCAATTTTGCATCTGTACGAAGATCAGGGAATCGAGTCCGTTGACCAACTCGATGGGATGTACGCTTTTGCGATCGCGGATGGGGATAAATTTTTTGCTGCCCGTGATCCCATTGGCATTAAACCTCTATACTACGGTAAAAAAGACGGTGCGTTTATTTTTGCCTCAGAACTCAAAGCGATCGCGAATTTTTGCGACAATGTTCAGGAATTCCCAGCCGGCACCTTTTTCTCCTCAGAAATCGGGTTTTCTACGTTCTACAACGTGCCAGATATTCAGCCAGAGGTAGACGCAGATGCAGAGGCTTTAATTCGCGAAGTGCGGGAAACGGTAGAAGAATCCGTCGTCAAGCGGCTAATGAGTGATGTTCCCCTTGGTTGCTTCCTCTCCGGTGGCTTAGACAGCAGTATCACCACGGCGGTAGCCAGACAGCATATCGAGAAACTGCATACCTTCTCGGTGGGAATTGAAGGGAGTAAAGATATAAAAGCTGCCCGTTTAGTCTCCCAGTATCTGGATACAATTCACCATGAATATCTAATTACACCCAAAGAAGTTCAGGAAAAACTACCCGAAATTATTTATTCCTTGGAATCATTCGACCAAGACTTAGTTCGCAGTGCGATTCCCTGTTACTTTACCTCACGACTCGCCGCCGAGTATGTCAAGGTGATTCTCACGGGCGAGGGGGCTGATGAACTATTTGCGGGTTACACCTACTACAAAGGCATTCCCGATAACGATACACTACATCGCGAATTGCGTCGCTCAGTGACTAGCCTGCACAATATTAACTTACAGCGAGTAGACCGTTTAACCATGGCTCACTCTCTGGAAGGACGAGTTCCATTTTTGGATCTGAAAATGATTGAACTCGGTCAAAGAATTCCCGCCCATTTAAAACTGTCGGGTGATCCATTAGTAGAAAAATGGATTTTGCGAAAAGCATTTGAAGATCTGCTACCTTCTGAAATAGTTTGGCGTACAAAAGAGCAGTTTGATGAAGGCAGTGGCACCGTGGATTTATTAACCCAAATGCTGGCAAAGGGAATGAGTGAAGACGAAGCCCAAGCCTATCGCCAGAAACATCCAGAAGCGCCATTACGTTCTGCGGAAGAGTGCTATTATCATCAGATATTTATGGATGTGTTTGAGCAGCCGGAATCAATTCTGGCGAACGTTGCTCGTTGGTCAGAACGACCAGTTTAGAGTGGGAGCAGGTCAGGGACAGCCCAAAACGTTATTGTAGGTTGGGTAGAGCGTAAGCGTTACCCAACATGAGTTCCTGGGAGTTGGGTTACTCTTGGAGAAGGCCAGAGTCTACGTTCCCAGAACCCAACCGACAAAGGTGACATGCTCCCGTTTAGAGCGTCGGTTCAGTAACCATAGTTCGTGGTCGTGTAGAGACTTGCCATGGCACGTCTGTAAAAAGCCTACCCTTGAGCTTAGCAAAGGGTCAATTGTCGGGGCGGGTTTAGCCATTTAATTTGGATATCTACCGATAACCTTTCAACAAAACCCGCCCTTAGTTAAAGCCGGGAGATGGGGAAGCTTGTAGAGACTCCTCATGCTACGTCTGGGAGATGGGGGAGATGGAGCGGCTAATCTTTATGATTGAAAGATGTGTAAGCCGAAGCGCCTCGATAGTTCCTCACAAACTTTAATCCCTCGGATACTGTTCCCCCGCTTGTCCAGGGGAGGTGAAAAGACGGCAATCCCCATCACACCGGGAACGACGCCAATAATGCCACCACCGACACCACTCTTGGCTGGAAACCCGACTTTGTACACCCACTCCCCCGCAAAGTCATACATGCCACAGGTAAACATAACACTGAGTAAGTCCTGGACATAGTGGGAATGAATGGCATGTTCTCCCGTCATCGGATTGATCCCATTGTTTGCAAGGGTGGCTCCCATCACGGCTAAATCGTGGCAGTTGATAATTACAGAACATTGCTGGAGATAGAGATCAAGGGTTTGTTTAATGTCCCCAGAAATCATGCCAAAGTTCCGTAGCAAGTACGCAATTGCCCAGTTGCGATCGCCTGCTGTCTGTTCGGAGACTAAGGTGGGCGTATCGACAAAGACACGGTGACCAATATAGCGGCGATACATTTCCAGAATGCGATTGAGCCGATGGGCGGGTCCTTTTCCCTCAATTAAATTGGTAATCGCGATCGCACCTGTATTCACCATAGGATTATAGGGGCGCTTAGAGTTCTCCTCAACCTTGATTAGCGAGTTATAGGCATCTCCGGTTGGTTCTACATCAACTCGACTCAATACATAATCCCGTCCCCAATCCGAAAGTGCCAGTCCATAAGCAAAAACTTTAGAGGTGGACTGAATTAAGAACGGTTGCTCCCAATCGCCAACGGTGTAAACTTGACCATCGACAGTAACCACACAGATGCCAAACCAATCGGGGTTAATCTCGACCAGATCCGGTTCGCTCACATAAATTTTCCCTTGTCTGAGGGGAAGATACTGGCGATGCAATTCCCGCAAATCAGTAATAAAGGACGTGGGACTCAGATGCAACTGAGCGATCATGGCTGCCGAGTTAAGCTTTGGCATGACTCTCGGTGGGCGTTCTCGCATCGGTAGCGTGTTCGTTGTGCCTTCATCGACTGCCCGCGACTGGGGATAGGACGGTGTTTTTGGGGATATCGCTAACTGCTCATCGTTAATGTCCAGACAGTCAGCACCGTTGTTACCGTCTTGGTTAATCGTTTCTGGCAAATAACCTGACATCTCAACGACTTTATCAAAGACATGGAGTCGCAAGTGCTTAGAGAGGGCTTCAAACACCTTGACCCCTCGCAGGCTTTTACTGTGTTCTCCTAGAAGAGGAGAAAACACCGCGATGCCCATTTGGTTGGGAACTACACCAATAATTGCCCCAGACATACCACTTTTAGCAGGGAGACCGACTTTGTACGCCCATTGACCGGAGAAGTCATAGAGACCGCAGGTGTACATAATGCTGATTAAGTTTTTCACATAATCAGCTTTCAGTGCGCGTTCTCCTGTGATCGGATTGATGCCAGCATTTGCCAGAGTCCCCGCCATCACCGCTAAGTCCCGGCAATTGACCATTAAGGTGCACTGCTGGAAGTAAAGGTCAAGAATGTCATCAATCTTGCCCTCAATCAAGCCAAAATTCTGCATAATATAGGCGATCGCGCGATTCAGGTTATCGGTTTTCTGCTTAGACTGGAACACTGCCTGATCCACTTGCACCTCTCGACCGATATAGCGGCGAAACATACGCAGTAAGCGAGTTTGCCGCTCATACAAATCTAAGCCTTTAATCAAGCTGGTGGTTGCGATCGCTCCCGCATTCACCATCGGATTATACTTTCGCTCTTGGATCTCCTCATGTTCAATAATTTCATTAAAGGGTTCTCCGGTTGGTTCAACCCCAATTCGTTCCAAAACATAGTCCAGTCCGCGATCTTCGAGAGCCAGTCCATAGACAAACGGCTTTGAGATCGACTGAATCGTAAACGGGATCGAGGTATCACCAACGGTATACACCTGACCGTCCACAGTCACCACAGTAATCCCAAACCAATCTGGATTCGCTTGCGCCAACTCTGGGATATAGTCGGCGACTGATCCGGCTTTTAGAGGCTGATATGAGCGATGCAAATCCTTGAGGATATCGGGCAACTGCTCCGTTATTTTGGCTAGTGTTTGCAATTCGTTGGTGTTGATCATCCTGGTCTGTTGTGTCCGGTCTGGCTTAAATTTTCTTCATGAACTAATTTATCCTGGGTCAAGGCTGATCAACAGCACACCATGAACAGTCAATCGGGCAAAGTCAGAGCGTGGTAAGATTAACTGGCTTTTGCTGTATCTGAGGCGACGCTGGGATCAATCCCAGTCGTTTATAGAATCAGGCATTGATGAATGTCCATAATTAGCAACAATCTCAACCGCATGAAGCAACTCGACGTTCTTAAAAATTACGCCAAAGCTGTAGCGATTGGTGCTTATGACCATCATTCTCCCGGTTTATTTGGTAAACATGACAATGTGAGACGGTTATGGGAAGACCGCTTTAACCGTAATGTCATGAGTCATTTTCTCAGCCCCCTAGTTATCCAGAAGCAAGACGAAGGAACTGATCTTCGGGTGATGGATTTGGGCTGTGGTGCAGGAGAAGGCTTAGGTATTCTAACGAGTTTACCCCAAACTCCGCCAACACTCGATGCTCAGATTGAGAATGTGCTGGATTATCAGGATATTGGTCACTACAAGGGTGTGGATATCAGTCCAGCGATGATTGAGAAAGCCGCGACTCTCCATGCTGACCACCCGCAAACCAAGTTTGAGGTCGCGGATTTGAATGAAGGGCTACCCATTGCTGTGGGGGAACCTGCCTACGACATCTACTTTTCTTCTTATGGGGCATTGTCTCACCTCAATGATCGCTCATTAGCCAGAGTGATTGGCGATATTTGCGACCATATCGGAGACAAAGCCATTTTTGTGGGTGATTTTCTGGGTCGCTATTCCTATGAGTGGCCCCGCTACTGGGGCGAATCGGCTGGGAAGCAATCCACGATGAATACCTACTCGATGTCCTACATCTATCCCCCAGATGCTAGGGGCGAAATTGAGGTGGAACGATTCGAGATTCGGTATTGGGGTGGCGAGGAGTTCGATCAGTTTATCCACGCCGTAGCGGAGAGTAAAGGGGTAAAGATTTCCCGGCGACGATTGTGCGATCGCTCAATTTTGGTGGGTCGCCACATGAATACCCGTGAATTTAATCCCGAAGCGCCTCCAATTCGGGCGGCGATTAACTCTCTGCATGAAATCAACTGTCGCACCGATTTGTCTAAGTTGATTTTTGAGTATCGTCCTCATCCGGATCATCCTCACATCAATCGCTTCTTCTCGAATTTTCAAGAGGCTTGGAATGCAGTGGTTTATGCCTGCATTGAGGCTTTAGATCAGTGGCGCAACCCTCATAAGTTACTCGCTGAACCGCAAGCGGGTTATCCCCCTGTTGTCCAAGACGCGATCCGCACAATTCGCAACGTGGTACGCACAGCACCGACGCTGTGTTTTGAAGACCCTAGAGCCAATTTAGTTGAACCCCAACTTGCCTATTTGTTGCGGAATCTAGAGTGGAACTTCCAGCAAGGATTGGGAACTGCCCATGGACTTTTGGTCGTCTATGAGTTTTCCAAATAATCCTTGACATTGTTGCCTTTTTTGACTAAAGAACGAGTAGAGATGTTCGGTGCAGCGTCTCTACCGCACTCACCTTGTCAGGGGAGGGAAAAGGAACAAGCCATTGATGGTTAAAAGATTTATACTTAGGGCTTGCTGCACAAACGGGAAACTCCCTGTAGCAAACCCCAACTAGGCACTAAATGCATTAAACGGTTTTTTTGTCAAATCCGCCTCGGAGTGAGTCCAGACAATTGGGTGATGCAGCATACTTGTATTATTGGAATTTTTCCGACGCTAGCCCGAATAAAATAACAAGGATGTAACTACGGCTATCTTTTCAGCTAAGTCCTTTTGTAGTCGTGACAAATCCTGAGCATTTTCCCAGACTTGCAGAAACAGTTCCAGTGTTTTTGTCCTAGACGTACCCGATGAATTGGAGTTAACCGAAGCGATTGCTTGGATTAACCTGATCCATTGTATGGGGAAAAGGTTCTGGCGATTCTCAGACGACTCTATCAATCGGCTGGTTTATGTAAACTGTTCTAGTCAACGTTTTCGGCTGCACGGACTGCAACTGCGATCGCACACTGCACAGCCACCTCTTTCTCCCCGACAATCACCCCCTCTCCAGCCGTTCGCTGGGCAATAACACCACAGACACAAGCCGCCGCAAATCCATACACCCCTGCCATTTTCAGTAATGTGCCGCATTCCATCTCATAATTGAGAACATTCAAACGGCGATATTCTTGAGTAATGCCTTGAAGCCAACGCCTTAAATAAGGATTCGCCGAATCGGTGCGCTCTTGCCCTTCATAAAACGTATCCACTGACGCCGTAATCCCCAGATAATGCTCAATCCCTAACTCCCGCGCCGCCTCCACTAATTTCACCGTGAGAAACGGATCAGCCGCCGCCGGATATTCAATTGGGGCAATATCATTAGCTGCACCTTGGCGACATAATGCCGCACGAGTAATCACAAGACTACCCACCGGGACATACTCTTGAATTGACCCACAAGTCCCCACCCGAATAATTGTCTCAATCCCCAATTGCACCAACTCATTCACCACAATACTCACAGACGGTGCGCCCATGCCACTCGTCGCTGATACGATGGGGCGATTATTGGACAATTTGCCCAGATAACTGTTTAATCCCCGATTTTCCGAGAGCAGACGCCCATCCTGCAAATAGTCTTGAGCAATCTGAGAAGCGCGTTGCGGATCACCGGATAACAGCGCCAGAGTAGGCGGCGGTGAACCGAGGTCATCTTGCCCAAAGCCAAGGTGATACATAAAGGAACGGGTCATGGGTTGAATCGGTTTGCTGTTTCTATTAAATCAGCCACAAGACTTGCGGCGTTGCATCAACAATAGAACGCTTAACTTCACTTGAATTTTCTTCTGATAAAAAATAATTGCACTTTACCAAGTTTTGATCAAGAACCTCATCTATCCCCACTTCCGTATTCCGGAATTTTACGGATATTTTTTTATCTTGGTCTTTTGTGAAGACCTGATAAAGCCTTTACAAATTTGATAAAGTTTTCATAAATCAATATTTTTATATTTAGCACTATTTACTTTATGAATTTTTTATAATAGCTAGGGTCTGAAAAGCGCTTGAATCCTTACCAGTGTAAGGCTTTGCCTTTTTAAGCTTACCTTCATAATTTTGAATAATATCAAAGATTCTGCAAAGTTAAGTGGTTTTAGTAGACAGTAAAAATACGTATATGACAGTATTTAATTAACCAAGCAAATTAAATCATTGTCCAGGAGGGAACAAAAAAATGTAATTAAATCCATCTATTTTTCATCAAATTACATCTTGCCGATTTTTTTCTTCAAAGAAGAGTCCTCGTAAACCTTTACTTTCAAGCAACCATGTTTACATCAACTGCCATGAAAACCTTATCAATGACAGCAGCTAGCGCGACTTTGATGGCTTTGGGAACAGGTGTGACTCCGGCTGAAGCGGTGACTGTGTTCACTGACCGGACGGCTTGGGAAGAAACAGTGTCTGGTATTACTACGGAGACCTTCTCGACTCCTCAAAGCAGCAGTCACAGCTTACTCTTGGAGAGTGGCATTCAGGTTACAGGTGTGTCATCAGTCTGGAGTTCGGGTCAATTTTATACCTCTACACCCAGTCGTTCTGAGAGTGTCGAGTTTGAGTTTCCGTCTCAAATACTCGGATTCGGCGCTGACTTTAGCTCAACAACCAGTAATGGAGGATTAACGGTTTCGGGTTTGTTCGATGAAATACCAGGTATAGATACAGTCGTCTTCTCGGAGTATCTTCAGGGACAAGGTACTGGTTTCCTGGGAATTGTTGCGGATACAGCCTTTAATTCCCTATCGTTTGCGATGCAGTCACCTCCACTGGCTGTCTCGGCGGCAAATGAAGCGTTTCAAATCGATAATTTCAGCTTTGCCAGCAACCTGGCTGAATCTGATACTGTAAGTTCTCCAGAGTCACCAACTGACTCAGAGAATAATAGAGGTGAGCCAATGCCTCCTTTGACCGACACTAGGTCGGAATCTGTTCCTGAACCTACTTCAGTGTTAGGTCTGCTGATGATGGCTGTTTTGGGTACAACTTCTCTGCGGAAGCGCCAAACTCGATAAGTAGTGGTCACGGCAATAGGCAATAAAATAGGGAATGGGTGTATCCCTTACATTGCCCAAGTCGTTCCGAGAAGGGACAAGAGAGACAAAGGAAATAGTTCTTAAACGTGTTGACTAAAATAGGTGAGAATAGCTAGAGCAACAAACAGACTCAGCAGTAACCAGCGACGCCGCTTCAGCATTTGATCCAGATATCTGTTCATCGTAACTCCTGTGCTTCTCGTCTAAAAATTAGAATGAATCGAACAGTATTTTATGCCGCATTTGCCTGACTCCGTTAATCTCCTACAATTTCAATGACATAAAGAGATGAAACTAGGCATAATTTACACTTAGAAATTTCATGATTACCATCTTAGCTACCCAAATAGCAGATGCCAACCCACAATTGCGATCGCTAAATCGGCGAGAATGTGGCTGATGTAACTTGACCATAAGGTACGATAGGTGAGATAACACCATGACCATACTGCCCCAGCGATGAATACGCCCACGGAACCTAATCGGACAACCCCCCAATCAGCAGTGTAAGCGGCTAAGGCAATAATGTGATGGAGAGTGAATAGCATTGCAGCCAAGAATACGGCTTTTGTCCCAGATACCAATACCTCACATTTTTTATACACAAACCAACGCCAGATATACTCTTCGATTAGCGCATTAATAAACGTAAAATACAACGCGCCACCCAGATAAATCTTTGGGCTAGTAATACCTGCTTGCTTTGCCTTTTATAAGTTGTCAATGGCGACTGAATCTATTTATCCTCTCAGGGAAACTGTCTAACCTCAGAACCGCTAAAGCGGTTACTACAAGCCACTCGAACCCTCACTCTGATGGCTGAAAAACCAGACAATTTGGTAACTGTCACAACCGGATGCTGATCCTGATGCTAGTTATGATGATGTGAATAACTGCTATAACTCAAAAGCTTCTGGTGGTTATTCGGACTAGATATTAACCGTTATGACACAAAAAACACGCGGCGCGATCGCGGCTGGACATGAGAAAACGGCTGAGGCGGGTAGGGAAATGTTTCGCCTTGGTGGTAATGCCTTTGATGCGGCGGTTGCGGCGATTCTCGCCTCCTTTGTCACGGAACCGGGACTCACCTCAGCCGCGGGAGGCGGTTTCCTCTTAGCCCATACCCAAACGAATCAAAATATTCTCTTTGATTTTTTTAGCCAAACCCCACGTCAAAAACGTCCTGAGGATGAAATTAATTTTTATCCCGTTGATGTTAATTTTGGTGGTGCTATCCAAGAGTTTCATATTGGACTAGGTTCTATGGCAGTTCCCGGAAATATGGCTGGCCTGTTTCACGTTCACCAACGATTGGGTAGTTTACCCTTCCACGTTATAGCCGAACCCGCGATTCACTACGCGAAACATGGGGTTAAATTAAATCGATTTCAATACTATTGTTTAACCTCAGTTCTGACGCCAATTCTTATGGCGAATCAAAACGGACAAAATGTTTTTATTCTCACCGGGAAACCTATCGCACCCGATGTAACGATAACCATGTCCGCCTTTGCCGATACATTAGCGTATTTAGCGAAAAAGGGAGTTCGGGAATTTTATCAAGGAGATATTGCTCATCAATTAGTCAACGATTGTCAGGAATTCGGGGGATATTTAACCTTAGAGGATTTAAAGCATTATCGGGTAATCGAACGGCAACCTTTAATGGTTAATTATCGAGGCAATACCTTATTCACCAACCCGCCTCCCAGTTCCGGTGGAACATTGATAGCTTGGGCATTAAAATTATTATCTACCGTTGATTTAGCAAATCTGTGCTTTGGCAGTGCGCGTCATTTAGAAATTCTGGCGCAGGTTATGCAGTTGACAAATGCAGCCAGACAGACGGGGTTGAATGATTATTTGTATCAAGAGAATATTGTTGAACAATTTTTAGCTGACGATTCTATTGCTCAGTATCAACAAGACTTAGCAGAAACGGTAAATAAATGGGGCAGTACCACTCATATTAGTGTTATCGATGAGGTGGGAAATGCCGCTAGTGTTACCACGTCTAACGGGGAAGGGTCGGGTTATGTGATTCCTGGGACAGGGATTATGGTGAATAATATGTTAGGAGAGGCAGATTTAAATCCCCAAGGTTTTCATCAGTGGCAAGAAAATGTGCGGATTTCGTCGATGATGTCTCCCTCGATTGTTTTGCAGAAGAATCAGGCGGAAGTTGTTTTAGGATCAGGGGGTTCTAATCGGATAAGAACGGCTATTTTACAAGTTATTTCTAATATTTTAGATTTTAATATGACGGTTGAGCAAGCGGTGAATAGTCCGAGAACCCATGGAGAAAATGGTCGGTTTAATGTTGAACCGGGTTTAACTGAAGCAGAAATACTTAATCCATTATTGACAAACCAACAGGTTGTGCGTTGGCGGGAAAAGAATTTGTTTTTTGGCGGGGTTCATACGGTGATGAAAACCTCTGATAGTTTACTTGTCGGTGCTGGCGACAAGCGTCGGGATGGTGCGGTAGCTAAGTTGTAGCGGTAGTCAACTGTAGGGGCGCACGGAGCGTGCGCCCAACGCCCATCACTGGCAACTTCATAGCCAAAGGATATAATATAATCCTAAATCAAACTACAAAACTTGCCGATATCGCCGCGAACGATTGTTCCTGCCATATAAACGATACCATTGTTGAGAACTGCGAATCGCTAGCCACAATAGAATCAGCGCAATTAATCCCCCTTGTTGAGGCGCATCAAAGGCAAAGATAACCAACGCCACACATAAAACATCTTGGCTAAAAACCAGCCATAACGGTAAACCTCGCAACCGAAAAAACCAGCCAACTTGTACCAATTGCAGGACAAACGCTAATAACCCGCTGACAATACCGACAATCCAAATAAATTCAGCCGGGGCGTTGGCAAACTGGGCGACAGCAATACCCAGAATCGCCCCAACCCCAGGACTAAACAGGAGTTGGACGATTTGTAAGATTCGCTGTCCCATCAGCTTCTTTGAGGCAAATAATTCAAATAACGAGAAGGTGGTCAAAATACCGACTAAAACCGAAGGATGAATGCGAGACAGCAGGGGAATTTCATTCCAGAGGTTATCGCTTTGCAACAAGCCAATCACCAATAACGGCAAAGCAATCCTCATTCCTACGGCGGCTGCTACCGAAAGTACGGCTAGGAGTTCAATCATTGTTATCTGATGCCTGAAAGAGAAATCAATTAGTTATACCCCTGTCCTCAGTTTAACGTTTGTAGGCAATCCCACATCCAGTAATGCCCTTTCTCCGATAGGATGAAAACTGACCTAAAAATGCAAGCCATCTATGCCAACGGCAGCCTTTTTGCAAGGAATTCTGGGCGCGTCTAGTTTAGCCTTGGGCGCCTGTGTCGGAGTCTTTTGGCAACCGAGTCGCCACTTATCGGCGACGATTATGGCATTTGGCAGTGGTACACTACTGTCTGCGATCGCGTTTGAAATTACGATTCCGGTGTATCGTCACAGTGGCTTTGTCCCCCTGTTAATTGGGTTTATGGCAGGAGGGATGTTATTTGCCGGACTGACATCCTATATTGACCAACATGGCGGATTCCTGCGTAAACCAGCATCCAGTCGCCGCTACCTGGTTAAACATGGTGCTGATCAGGTGAGTGATGTCCTCAATCGCATCGCCCATATTGAGGTGATGCAAAATTTACCTCCCAAGGAACGCCAAAGAGTCGCTCTGTTTCTGAATCCCATTCACGCCAACCCCGGAGACGTAATTTGTGAAGACGGAACCCCTGGTGACTATTTCTATATGATTGTTGACGGTGAAGCCGAAGTCCGCAAGGGTCGAAAAGTTCTCGGTACGATGGGACCTGGAGAAGTTTTTGGTGAGATGGCACTCCTGACTGGAGAACCGCGCTCTGCCACCGTGGTTGCTCGCACCCCAATGGAATTGTATCAGTTACACCGGGAACATTTCAACACCATGCTCACCTGGTCGCCTCATCTGGCTTGGTCCCTGAGTCGCGCCTTAGCCCGACGACTGCAAGTGGCAACAGAGTCACGCATGGTGGTCGAACATCGTTTAGATCGGTGGCGACAGCAGGTTATGGATCAAGTTCAACTTGATCTGTTACTCCGGGACGATCAAAGGACTCTAGAAAATTTGGTGAAACAGTCCACACCGTTTGCCATTCTGGTGGGTACATTAATTGATAATATCCCAGAAGCGGCGGTAATTGGCATGAATTCCGGCAATAGCGATTTGGGCTGGTCTTTTTTATTGGCGGTATTTATTTCTAATTTTCCAGAAGCCTTATCCAGCGCCACGGGAATGAAACAAGCGGGAACGAAAACGAGTCAGATTTTAGGATTATGGATAGGTGTGGTGATTCTCAGCGGTTTATGTGCCATTGCGGGTTATTTTTTACAAAATAATACATCTGAGGTCGTTGTCGCGATCGCACAGGCTATTTCTGGCGGCGCAATCTTAGCCATGGTTGCTAGTACAATGATGCCGGAAGCTTATGAACTGGGAGGCAGTTCCGTGGTTTTCTCCACAATTTTAGGATTCCTGATTGGGTTTTTTATCTCATCAGGTCATTTACTCTAGAATACTGTTGGTCAATTGAGCGATCGCACGATTACCCCTGCTTACCCAGACATGCTAATAACTCGGCGGTTTGCGAGGGTGTAACTAAGGTATTGGCACAAAGAATACCCGAACCCGCCACCGCTGGGACACCTATTCCTGGCATTGTACTATCCCCCACCCGATACAATCCGGGAATCGGTGTGTGACAACTGGGAAACATGGCTTTACCTGCTGCGATCGCTGGACCATAAGTGCCTTGATAGCGGCGCAAATAATAGGAATGAGTTAACGGCGTACCAATCAGTTCTAAGGTAATCCGTTCTCGAATATCCGGAATCACCCGTTCTAACGCCCGGAATAAGGATTGCGATCGCGCTTTTTTCTTCTCCTTATATTGATCATCACGCTGCCAACCCTGGTAGGGTTCTAAGGTATAGGCATGAATTACATGATGACCTATAGGGGCAAGATTAGCATCCCATACCGAGGGAATGGAAATCATGCAGGTATTACCCGGTTCGGTAATATCCCGATTAGCATCATGAACCACAACATGATGTCCCGTCAACCCCTCTAATCCCTCCGCCCGAATTCCTAAATGCAGGTGCATGAAACTCTCGACGGCTGGGGTTTCTAGGGACTGTTTCCGGTACGCTTTGGGTAAATCTTCTGGGCGCAATAATTGGCTGTAGGTATCCCAAATTGTGGCATTAGAAATCACCACCGGGGCGTTTACCACCTCTCCCCGTTGCAACCGTACCCCAACAGCTTTCCCCCCTTCGACTAAAATTTGGTCAACATGGGCATTTAGGCGCAACTCACCGCCCCAGCGTTCTAACCCCCGCACCAACGCCTCCACAATCGCCCGACTTCCGCCAACGGGATACTCCACACCCGCACGAGAACGTTCCCCTAACATAAAGGCTACCTCAGGCGCGATCGTTCCCTGTGCTTTTAATCCCGATAACAGAAAACATTCCACATCAATTAGCCGTCGCACCCAGGGATCACCCACGGTTTCATCCATGATTTTGCCCACAGAATTCTGGACAAGTCCCAGGTGAGGCAGTAATTTTAATAGGGAGGGTAAATAACGTCCCACTAAAACTGGAATTATTTGCCAATCTGATCGCAATGCAATTGTCGGAATCTCTCGCAACCCTTCATAGAGAGACAGCAGGCGTTTTTCAAATTGGGCTAATTCTTTCGCGCCTTGAGGTGTAATCTCCGCCACGGCTTCTCGATACCGTTGGGCGTCACTGTACACAGGTAATGTCGCTTCGGGAAAATGGTAATGTCCGAGGGGATCATAAGCAACGGTTTGTAACGACTCGCCCAGGACATCCAAAACTTGCCGTAAGGGGTTAAGACTGGGGCGTTGCTGACTCAAGCCACAATAAAATGAAGGACCTGAATCAAACTCAAACCCCTGTCTGTGGAAACTATGCGCCGCACCGCCGGGAATAGCATGGCTTTCACAAACTAGCACCCGCTTCCCATAACGGGCGAGTAAAGCACCCGCCGTCAATCCACCAATTCCGCTACCGATAACAATTACATCCAGACTCATGAATTCACGCGATCGCTTTACTTAATTCTTGCACCATTTAAGGGCGGAGCGAGTTCGTCTATCATAGTTACATAGTTATTTTAAGCTTTAATATTAATAAGTAAATGCCATGACATCAAGAGTAATTTATCCGCATATTGAGAAAGCAGAAGGTGAATCAGCACGGTTGCAGCGGATACCGCGTGTGCGTGTGGCTCAGATTGTCATGGATTACCTCGCTTATGGTTGGTCAGTTGAGGAAATGTGCCGTCAACATCCTTATCTGAAGCGATCAGAAGCTCATGCAGCAATGGTGTATTATTTTGATCGCCAAGATGAAATCGATGGTGAGATTCGCCAGGAATGGGAGCAAGCGCAACAGGTAAAATCTCAAGCCTCCCCTTCTCCTTTCTTTGTACGGATGAAGGCAAGAGGGATTTTATAAGTGACATCCAGACTCATAAGTTTAGGCGATTACACAACCGTGAGGGCGTCCTCTAATACAGGATACAGGTGCTGCTGTAGTTTAGCCTCATTTCCAGGATAGGCTGGAAGCGCCTCAATTTCTCCTCCGGAATATGACTGGTAGGAACCCGGGTAAAGAATCGCCGCATATTGCACAACTTTATTGCCCGTTCTATCGTGGATGGCGTCATGATAGGTATGCATTTTTTCAATATCTGCTTTCTGCGGCTCTCCTTGATTGTCTAAATTGTCCTGGGTTTCACTATCGAGTTTATACTTAGGGTCAAAAAGGTAAACCTGTTGAGAACTATCAAGTCGCTCGATCTCTACTGCTATATCAGGACGAAATTTGAAACTGACGCTGTGCAGTTCACCATCTTTTCCATAGGTTCGTTCTGGAATTAGCTTGACTCTGGTTTGGTGCTGAGGGTGACTTAAAACTAATGCTGGCTGATTATTAGGTAAAACCCGGACATAGATGCCGCTTTTATCCCGACCCACCAAGCACTGTTTTTCTACCTGGTATCCTTTTTTGTGAGCGACTTTCAGTAGCGTTTCTATTACCCAAAGCGTCCCCCAAACCTGGTAGAGATGAGGAAGATTCTCTAAAGGTGCATCCAGGTCTGACTCGTCCAACCGTACTGTAGGACTTCTGATAAATTCTAGATACCCTTCTAAAGTGGCATGGTAAGGTGGGCGCTTTAAGAGAACCATCGTGATTTGATTAGGTTGCCGTTTAAGCTGACTTACCTGGTCGAGAAAAGCGGCTTGCTGTCGAGCCTTTTTCAGTTGTGCAAACAGAGCGTTTACTTCATCCAGAGGCTTACCTTTTGGGTCAGCGTCAAAGACATAACGAACTCGTCGCAGTCTTTGATTGACTAGCTCAAAAAACAACTTAACTAACTGATTTTCATAAACATCAATAGTATGTTCTACTCGTGTATCAGGTACGCGAATGGGTCGCCCATTAGCATCTAAATTATGTCCTCGACTAAAAGCCTGGACTAGCCCACTAAGAGAAGGTCGGCGAACTTGCTCTTGCCTAACCCAAACCTGATTAGTATTTAGTATTTGGTAAGGGTTATCGGCAAGTTCACTTAGAATATTAGTAAGCCCAGGTCGGTTTTCTGTGCCATTGACAGCTCGACGCAGGCGAACCATTTCCTGTGCTAAAGTCGTCTCACCTGGTTGTGGCAATTTGAGACTAGCTAAAGCACCAATACGCTGTAATCTTATGGCTACGGCGGTTGGAAGACTAGCATCCAAATCCTCTAGCATCTGAGCAAAAGCTGTGCGGCTAATCTTTTGAGACCAAACCGTGATAATCTGCTCCTCAATTTCACCTTGATATTCAAGTCGCAGTTGATAGTAACCCGGATTTGAGCGATGCCAATCAGCCAGAATTCGAGCCTTGTTAGCCAAACGTTTTAGGGAGATTGAGAGTTCTTCATCCTGCCGCCAAAGCCGCACGTCTTCCCACTGTTCTTTAGGAACTTTAATTTCGATAAAACCAGGCTGCCACTCTAACGGAGCCTGTAATGCTTCACCTTTATGGTTGAGAAACCTAAGTTTAGAAGTAGGAGGTAAATCCATGTTGATTGAATGTTTCCAGCATCTTAGTTGCTTTTTCATGACTTAATGTAAAGCCCTTCTCATCAGCAATATTTACAAATGCTTTGAGAGCTTTACCCACCCGATCATCTGTACCTTTAAATTTGGGCAGAATCTTTTGTAAAAGTTGTTCATCTAAAGCATCTTGCCAAGATACATCCAACGCTTCAGCTTCTTCTACATAAGTCTTGATTTCATCGAGAACCCGGAAAGCAAAGGGAGCAATAGTGTGTACTTCATCCCAAATTTTCATCAGGATTTCACGATAGGGAACGTCCCCCAAATGCTCGTATAAATCCTGACGAGGGGCTTCAAGCTCAATGAGTTGCGCTCGATCATAAACCTTGTCCGCAAAGCTATGAGTTGTTTCATCTACGTTGACTGTACCAATGAAGTAGAGATTCGGGGTAAGTAAGACTTGTTTATCTGGCGCAAGCTTAATTTGGGCTACTCCCTCACGCATCCGCACTTCCATTACAGATAGGAATTTCGCGAAATAATACTCCACCCGTGCTAAGTTCATCTCGTCTAAGACTAGATGATAGGGTTTAGGAGTACGTTTTTCAACTTGGGCTTGCTGATACTCCTCTTCCGCCTTCTCTAGAAATGTGCTAAAGTCAGTGTCGTGGTATTTGTTGTCAAGTGGACTGAGATAACCTAGCAAATCTTCGTTAGTCATCCAATTAGGAGCGACTGGAACTAAAAGATATTCAGCCTCTACTGCATTAGCATAAGCTTTGGTAAGCCAAGTCTTACCCGTGCCGCTAATTCCAGAAAGAATTACAAATTTCCGGCTTTTAAGAGCTAAGTGATAGCGGCGCAGAGTGCTTTGGGAGATACGCAGACCTTGATCGCGAACACTTTGACAAATCTCCGTAAATAAAGGTTCAGAGTAGTTTGGCTGAATTGCTTTAAGAATACTCTGCGCTTCTTCGGATTTATCCATGTCTTTTTCCTGCTCAAAGAGTTCTACTGCTCTGCATAAATCCTCAATTGCTCTCTCTTGATTCTCCAGTGCTAAGTAGGTAAGTCCTCTATGGTAATGAGCTAAAGCAAAGTTAGGATTAATATTCAGAGCTTGATTGTAATCCTGAATAGCTGTATCATAATCTTTGAGCTTATGGTAGGCATTGCCTCGGTTATAGTAAGCTTCAGAATTTTTAGGCTGAATGAGTAGTAATTGGTTATAGTCTGATATAGCTCCCTCAATGTCTCCCAGTTCAGCTTTAGCTTGTCCCCGGTAGCTATAAGCATCAGCTAAATTGGGAGCTTGTTCTATAGCCTTATCAAATTCTTCAATTGAACTTTGGTAATTATCTTCTCTATAGTTGCTAATTCCTCGTTCTAAATATCTTTCTGCCAAAGTATTGTTGTGGGAATTTAAATAGTGTCTTATTTCGTCAATAGGATCATCAAAATTTGCCGTTAAAAATAGAATAAAAAGAGATTCAAAAGTCTGTTTAATCTGACTCGCTAATTGTTCGCTAGAATACAGTAAAACTTGATTGGGCTGGAGAAACACACTGGCTTCAATATTCTTGGTACTACTATTCTTGCGAGTCAGAAGCTTTAACCACTCTCCCAAACGATTAATGGGATCAAGACTTTTACCAGAAGATGAAAAGTGTAACTCACAGTTATCAGGTAGACAAGTATTCTGAAAAATAATTTCTTTATTAAAATTTGTTTTTACATTTTCAATGAATCGCTCTTTATCATTGGTTTCATCAGGAATAAGCAATCCAAAAATTAGCCAATTTGAATCAATATATATAAACAATTGAGCAAAATTATTTTTCAAATCAAGCATTGTTATTTCGTCATAAAAACTACCTAAACAGCAGATTTCATTAGAAAAATTTTGAGATCTCTTAACTTTCAGTTCTAGACGCTTAATAATCTCATTGGGTAGTTGAGCCGCCACTTGACGGCAAAGCTGCTGAAGTGGCTGTTCGACATACTTTTTGAATTCTGCTTCATGCGCTATATCGAAATCTGGTTCCAGTTGTGCAAGAAGGTTAAAGGTTTCTTCTGAAAAGGGGCATTCCGGGTGTACAGTAACATCTGCCATTTTTCCTTATAATAACCACTAAAGTTCTTACTGCGACTGATGACAGCAAGCCTAACTACTGACTCACTGGTGCTAAAGCGCGATCGCACTCTTCAATCCCATCCTAAACTCCATCTGGCTCTTACCCTAGCGTAACTGA
>NZ_JBKHHI010000065.1:0-22002 GCF_046539235.1 Coleofasciculus sp. | reverse complement strand
GTTGAGGGTTGGGAGACAGGGAGATAATCACATCCGACTTTTGCGCTTTAATCGCTCGGAAAAGTTGGGTTAAGTAGTCGGTAATCTTGTTCGCCCGCCAGCGCACCCATTCTGGATCTTTGGGATCACTAGGGGGTGATTGACCTTGATGCTCTTGTTGATAGAGCTTAACAGTCACGGGATCATAACCTAAGTCAGAGGGCAAGCCAAAGTGATCGTCGAATTGAATTCCATCAATGTCATAGTTATTGACTAACTCAACCACTAAATCCTGGATAAACTGTTGCACTTCCGGGTGAAAGGGATTCAGCCAGACGCGATCGTGACTTCCTTCTGGTTGAATCTTCACACCTTGGCGATTTTGCGTCAGCCAATCGGGGTGACGTTTGGCTAACTCCGAGTCAGCCGGTGCCATAAACCCAAATTCAAACCAGGGAATCACCCTCATATCCTTTTGATGGGCTTGTTGGATGATTTCCTTGAGCATATCTCGTCCTTGGGTTCCCTGATTGGGATCAAGGGATTTATCTAAGGGAGTCACTAGCCGCACCGTACGCCCAATTTCCCCCTCGGCAACTTGACTAGGGTAGAGGGTATAGCCCCAATTCCAAACGGTAGGATAGACGGTGTTGAAGTTGAGTTTATCCAGGCGTTGAATGGCGTTGGTAATGCCTTGAGTCGAAAATAAGACTTGGCTATCAATATTCGTCAGCCACACCCCCCGTAACTCAGCTTGAGCCGAATTGGGGACTTGAGTCTCGACTTTGGCAATGTACTGGGAGGGGATCAACTCAGCGGTTTGAGTCGCTTGGCACAAAAAAGCGGCAATTTCAGCCCGACTCGCATTTTGGTTCGGGTTAAAGGTTTGCACGTTGGGATAATTAACGACAAGCTGGTTTTCTACAGCGGTTGCGATCGCGCCTTGGGAATAATTGGGAATCGTGCTAGCATCTTCAAATGCTGATGTCAAGGTTTCAACAGCAGGTTGCTGGGGAACATACTTCAACCCACTGGCTAAAGAGACTAAGGCTTGCACACGGGGGATCGGTTGATTGGGTTGGAATAGTCCACCCGGATAACCCGCTAAAAATCCGGTTTGATAGGCTTGGCGAATCGCTTGACTTGCCCAGTGTCGAGTTGGCACATCGGCAAATTTTCCGCCCGTGCGTATCTCTGGCGCATTCGGAAAGGCTTGACCCAGCATGGCGGCAAATTCAGCCCGGGTGACGGGAGAATCGGGTTGAAAATGACCATCTGGATAACCACGAATAATCTGCTGCTGTGCTAACTGTTCAATGCACGATTGCGCCCAATTTCCTTGGATATCACTCAGCCGCGTTTGAGCGTAAGCTAGGGTTGGCAGCCATAAGGCTAAGCACAAACCAAACATAAACAGAAACATTAACCAAGCCTGATGCCCACAAGCACGGCTAAAAGCAACTAGCCCATTGGCAAAGGCTGTAAATAAGGTTTTGACCAACTGTTTCATAAAAGGAGCAAATCTAGAGATATCACTATTGACGGGCTACACACCTTCGTGATCAGGAATGACTGGCTGAGTTAGGCAAAGGTTGCCAAAGCGACTTATCGCCGTTGGCTGTCGGATCAAGACTGGGGGAGTCGTTTTGAGTTTTGGGACTCTGACTGATTTGGAACGTTGCTGCGAGACTTTTTGTATTTTTGGCTACAAACATTTCTGTATTGTCGGTCAATGACATGGCGAATTGGCACAATATTTGAAGTTTTTCAACATTTTCCCGCTGGGGTACTCCCAAGACTTACCCAAAAATTTCACATTTAAGGTGTATTTTGTGAGTAATATTGTCTTTAGGTCAGGAATCTTAGCCGATATCCCCCATTTCCTCATGATTTCCCCACCAGGTTTTGGGATAAAGAACCTTAAACGGCTGAACTCATCTCCATCGGCTAGGTTAACAAAACTTGGCGTTAAATGAGTGGAAAGGTTCAGGATGACAAGACGGGGAAACAAGAGGGAGCAGGAGGGTTCCAGGTGCGGGAGAACTGGGGAGATTAGCTGGTCAGCTATTTAGAGCCATGCTGCACTAGAACCGTCCGCCCTAGCTCAGAAAATCTGAACTGGATAAAAATGTTAAGTTTTATTACAATGAAACGAATTGGGAGACCGACACCTTGTTGTCCTCTATCGGTTCATACTCATTCATCCCCTAATATTTATTAGAAATTAGGAAGTTGGATTAATTTTTTATTTAAAAATACAAATAATTACTAGGGAAAACTTAGATAGAATCCAAGCATTCAAATTAGGAAAAACTGTCAGCATCTTCCTATGACTAATATAGAAGCACAAGCTTTCAACGCCAATAACGGACAATCCCTGAGAAAGCTTGCCAGAGCAATCATTATGTCCCAAGGTCATTTTGCCCTGATTTTGGTGTGCTGCAAGTTTTCACCCCAACCACTATCCGTATTAAACCAGTTACAAGAATTCTCTGCACTTCCCATTCAGGGTGTGATCCTGCCTAACTCCGTGGATACTCTGTTTACGGCAATACGCGCAGCCGTGGATGAACCACCACCTCCGGCTGTAGTTGTCTTTGGTCTTGATTCGGTGGTTGCTGTTGATCAAGTCTTGAGTGCGACTAATCTAGTGCGTGAAGAGTTTCGCAAACAGTTTCCTTTTCCACTTGTTTTATGGATCGATGATACAATCTTGCAAAAGATGATTCGACTAGCCCCTGATTTTAAAAGTTGGGCAGCGAATCCCCTGCGGTTGGAATGTTGTTGTCACCACAGGGCTTTTCAGCAAACTTACAAGATGGCTTGTGTTCATGGAAGATAACAAATAAGCACAGAATGTGATAGAGTCATAGATGGCTTACCTATCAAGATTATGCGGAAAATCTGGTTTATTATTTAAAATTCCACGCTGCGATCGCTAAACATCCCCATCCCAGGATCAAGGCGACTCCCCCTAGTGGAGTAATAGCACCCAACCATTTAATACCACTTAAACTCAGGGCGTATAGACTGCCGGAAAAAATAGCGATGCCCACAATAAAAGCGATTCCAGCGGCGATGAGGGGAGATGAGGGAGTTTCAGCGCGAGAAAGCAGCAATGCCACGATGAGCAACGCTAGGGAATGATAAATTTGATAACGACTACCCGTTTCAAAAATTTCCAACGCCCGTTCACTCAGTTTTTCTCTCAACCCATGAGAAGCAAAAGCTCCAGCGGCGACAGATAAACCGCCGAACAGGGCAGCAACACCTAAAAAAATCCGAGTTATCATTAATTTCATATTAGGATTTTTATTAATTTCTTAGAGACGTTCCGCCGGAACGTCTCTACTTCTGGTGACGGATGTGGTTACACTGTTCACGGTCACAAACTGAGCTTTTGTCATGGTTCACGGAACGGAGTGCAGCCAAGCATCTTGTGAGATTCTTCACTCCGCTTCAGTTCCTTCGCTTCGCTCAGGACTCAGAATGACAGACTCTGACTGTGCGAGGTATACACCAAGCGATACTAAGCGCCTTCTACGGCAAGTTGCTTGGGTAAATAACCCAATTCTTCCAGCTTTTGCCAAACTTTGGCTACACTCTCAGATAACTCTTCCTGATCAGTGCGGCATTCCACTTCTGGGTTGAGTGGTGGTTCGTAAGGATCATCAATTCCGGTAAACCCAAGAATTTCTCCAGCGCGGGCGCGTTTATATAATCCCTTGACATCTCGTTCTTCACAGGTTGCCAGGGGAGCATTAACATAAACTTCTAGAAAATCACCAACTTTTTGGCGTACCTCTTCTCGAATTGCCCGGTAGGGCGAGATAGCAGATACCAAAACGATTACACCATTGCGGGTCAGTAGGTGAGACACAAAACCAATGCGACGGATATTTTCGTCGCGGTCTTCTTTGCTAAAGCCCAAGCCTTTGGTGAGATTCTGACGAACAATGTCGCCGTCTAAGACTTCTAGCTTACACTCCTTCTCTTGCAAGGTTTTGGCTAATGCTTGGGTAATCGTGGTTTTACCTGCACCACTTAGACCCGTGAACCATATCGTTACACCGCGCTGATTCATGATTATTTCTGTCGCTATCCTAAAGCCTACTGTAAGTACAATTTATCCTGTTTTCTCAGGTGAAACACTCATCGTCAAACGTCTGTTTTCTGGAATAACAGCTTGTTTGATGATCAGACCTAGATTTTAACCTGAGTCAAGGAATTGACAATAGTTTAACTCTATTGTTCCAAGAACCCAACCGAAAAAGGTGACATGCTCCCCAACCGAAAACGTTTTGAGCAACTTACAATCGAGAGGCGCATATTGCTGCACCAATTAGCCCAACCTGGGAGTTGATCACAATATGAACCGGAACCTTTTCCAGCAGGGGACTGACCCGACCTTTTTCCGTAAAGGTTCGCAAGAAACTACCATCCTGCATCAAGGGCAAAATCTTAGCCGCAATCCCGCCAGCAATATATAACCCCCCGTAGGGTAAGAGTTTGAGCGCCAGATTTCCGGCTTCAGCACCGTAAGCTTCCACAAACATTTTTAAAGTTTGTTCACTGAGATGGTCGCTCTTTTGCAACGCTGCTTTAGAAATCTCCGCCGCCGGATCAACACTTTTCTCACTGCGTCCCATTTCCCGTTCCCAGGTTTTAACGACTTGGGCAATTTCTGGGGATTCGTGGGCAAATTGCCGATCGCGCAAAAACTGGTAAACGGCGACAATTCCTTGACCGGAAACGACTCGTTCGGCGGAAATGCGCTGAATATCGTACTTCTCGCGTAAATACTGTAAAAGTTGGAACTCCAGTTCAGTGCGGGGAGCAAAATCCGCATGTCCGCCTTCGGAAGCGAAAACCTGATACCTGTCCTGGTTCTGAATCAGAAATCCTTGTCCTAACCCTGTACCTGCACCAATGACCGCAATTGGCGCATCCGATTGAGGATTAACCTGTTGTAGCGTACATAAATCATCCGCCTCTAAACCGAGAATCCCGTAGCCAACCGCCGCAAAATCATTGAGCAGAGTGATTTTAGCGATCGCGAGTTCTTCCTCTAACCGTCTAGCGTCCAACACCCACGCTAAATTGGTCAAGTTAGAGGTATCGTTGACCACAGGACCTGCGATCGCAAAACAGGCTTTTTCCATGGTCAGTTTTCGCTGCAGCTTCTGTCCGGCTTCTGATAGAAACCTTTGCACGATCGGTACTAAGTCAGGGAAATCACGGCTAGGGTAACGGGCTTCATGGAGAACCGATAACGATTCCGACTCTGAATCCTCCACCAGTCGCAAAATCGTTTTAGTCCCGCCGATATCTCCTGCCAGTATTAATGTCATAGAATCTTATACTTTAATGAAATCGAATCACGTCTTCAGTTTGACTGAGGTGGGAAGTATCCCCGTTGAGTTCCATCACCCATTTTTCCTCATGACGCACGAGTTTGACTAAACAGCATAAAGCGGCGTTCACTTCGGGTTGACCCGGAATTAATCCCCAGGTCGCACCGACGACCGAAGCACCATGCCCCACTAATAAGATATCGTCTCCGAATTCTGTGGTCAGCAGGCGAGCTGTTTGAGCGGTGCGTTCTAGCACTTTCTCATTTGTTTCTGGATACTGAGGGATGACGCGGGAGGTATAACCCGAATCAATACAGGGAAAACGCTGTTGTAATTCCTCAACAGACAGTCTTTCTGGCTCTGTTCTCATCCATTCCGGATTCAGCCATTCACTCAAACCCGCCTCCATCTTAATGGGTAAGTCCAAAATCTGAGCAATTTGGTTCGCGGTTTGTACCGTTCGCAAAAACGGTGAGGCAAAAATGTGCTTAATCCTCTCCCCGCGTAATCGTTGACCTAACTCCCGCGCTTGACCAACGCCATCGTCCGATAACGGGGGATCATAAGGATGTTCGGCTGTGTTAAACCAGTCAGGGTTAACAAAGTCGAGGCGATTTCCATGTCTGGCAATCCAGAGGGTTTGAGTCATTCGTCTTATGTCCTTTGTCAGGGAATAGGGTACAGGGTACAGGGTACAGGGTAAGGTAGAGACGTAGCAGGCTACGTCTCTACACCCTCCCCATCTTCCCCAGCTCTAGATGGACGGCTTTTGATTAAGATATGTTACAGTATTTAACGAAGTGTTAGCTAGTGATCAGATATAACCTATGCAATAAGCAGAGGCAAAAACAAATCGGATAGTATAGCAAATTCTAAATCTGGGTTAGGGATGGGGGCTTTAACTCACCCAGTCATACGCATTTCGAGTTTTCTAATCAATCTATTTTCCCCTATTGAAATAAAACTTAACATTTCTCTCATAGAGAATCGTTCACCCCAGCCTGAGGTGAACCCTCCTGAAAAGGAGCTTAGTTGTTTGAACTCCACTCATAATACAGATATAGCGATCGCGATGAAAACTGCTCAGACCTCTACAGACCTTGTCCGCACTTACCTCCAAGAAATTGGTCGTGTACCCCTGTTGACCCACGAGCAAGAGATATTATACGGAAAACAAGTACAGCGTTTAAATGCCTTAGAGCAAACCAAAGAGTCGCTGTTTGAACAATTGGGTTACGAACCAACGCTGTGTGAGTGGGCAAAAGCCTCGTCCCTATCGGAAGCCGAGTTACAATCGTGCATCAGGGCGGGTCAAACGGCTAAGCGCAAGATGGTGGAAGCCAATTTACGTCTGGTGGTTTCCGTAGCCAAGAAATATATCAAGCGCAATGTAGACTTGCTGGACTTGATTCAGGAAGGTACGATTGGCATGCAACGGGGTGTGGAAAAATTTGACCCGACTAAAGGGTATCGTTTCTCCACCTACGCCTACTGGTGGATTCGTCAAGCGATTACCCGTGCGATCGCAGAAAAAGGACGAACGATTCGCTTACCAATCCACATCACCGAAAAGCTGAACAAAATCAAAAAAGCCCAGCGCCAACTCTCCCAAAAGCTAGGGCGTGCCGCCACCATATCGGAATTGGCGACAGAATTAGACCTGACACCCAAGCAAGTCCGGGAGTACCTGGAGAAAGCGCGTCAACCTCTGTCGTTAGATCTACGAGTCGGCGATAATCAAGATACGGAATTAGGAGAACTGCTCGAAGATAGCGGACCTTCGCCAGAAGATTTTGCTACCTATTCAGCCATGCAAGTCGATCTGGAGAAGCTAATGGCGGATTTAACCGAGCAGCAACGTGAAGTGCTAATGCTACGCTTTGGTCTAGTCGATGGTCAACCCATGACACTTGCCAAGATTGGGGATCAACTCAAAATCAGCCGGGAACGAGTCCGCCAAATTGAACGGGAAGCGCTGTCTAAGCTTCGCAAGCGCCAAGCCGATATGCGTGAATATATTGCGGTGAGTTAGTTGGTCTTATGTCATTGGTCTGATGAGACAACCCGATATTATGGGTTCGGTTCTACCTACCTGATTATCAATTATCCCTGGTTAAGTTACGATGACAGATAGAGACCTGTTGCTCGGAGGTAAACGGTGAAAAACAAATCTGATCGCGTCTCAGAATTTTTTGAAGGCGATGGAGACAATAATCTTTTGTGGGAGTACGTACAATCGTTGAGTCCAGAAACCGTTTCCCATTTATCTAAACCTACTTCGGCTGATGTGTTTCAGGTCATGGAACGTAATGTGATGGGATTGTTGGGTAATATTCCTTCAGACCATTTTGATGTCACTATTAATACTAACCGCGAGAATCTAGGACGTTTGTTAGCCTCAGCAATGGTCAGTGGTTATTTCCTACGCAAAGCTGAACAACGCATGACATTTGAGAAATCGTTGCAAAAGACCGATTCCTCCGGCGCAGATGCTGGCTAGAGTAAGAAGGCAGAAGAAAAGACAGTCATCTACAGGAAATAGGATAATTGGGACGAAATCGAAAATCGGCAGACTCATTCGCTGGGCTGCCGATTTCATAAAACATCCTTCGTCGCAGGAAACTCCGTGTCCCTTCGCTTCGCTCGAGGGCAAGCTTTAGACCGGATAGGAATGGACTACAGGGGAATTTTTCCAGATCAACTGAGTGATGTTTTAGCATTACCAGGAATTGGTCGAACCACTGCAGGCGGAATTCTCAGCGCCGCTTTTAATCAACCTGTGCCGATTCTGGATGGGAATCTAAACACCCCGATTGTTCCCATTGTCCTTGGCAGAGTCACTGTCAGGCGTACAATCGAGGTATTGCATCTAAGTTACCCATGCGTGAAGCCTCTACCCCCTTACCTCACAAAATCATTGGTGTTGCCGTGATTTGGAATGACCAAGGACAAATTTTAATTGACCGCCGCCCTGCTCAAGGGTTACTGGGTGGATTATGGGAGTTTCCTGGCGGCAAAATTGAGCCAGATGAAACTGTGGCAGACTGTATTAAGCGGGAAATTCGGGAAGAATTGGGAATTGAGATTGAAGTAGGCGATCGCGTAATCACGGTTGATCATGCCTATAGCCATTTTCGCGTGACGTTGATTGTCCATCACTCTCGTCATCTATCAGGTGTGCCTCAAGCCCTGGAATGTGATGAAATCCGTTGGGTAACCCTAGAGGAAATTGACCAGTTTCCGTTTCCCAAGGCTAATATTCAGATTATTGCAGCATTGAGATCTTCCGGACAAACTCAGCCAAACTCTGTTGATTCTATTACTAATACCAATTCTCTGTAGTCTTGATGTGATAATTGGCAAAACTGTTGGTTCCAGCTAAACCACCGCAATGATACTTCAAAAGCCATCGGCTGATTGTCGCTTCATTGCGCTGGAGCAACTGCGCCAGCTCCTTGTGATTCTTGGCAATACCCCGTTTGAGCCAGTAGAGCATTTGCAAACGCTCCTTGCCTGTTACACTCCTTTGCTTACTCAGAAGTCATACTCACTCCCTTTTAACTGCAACTTGGTAAGCTGTTTGGCATTTAAACCTTAATGTCAATCATGACGAAATCCTTGCCGTAGTGCGTTTAGCGAAGCCATGCCGCAGGCTTTGCATCTTGCTCGCTACCCAGGAGCATCTTGCTGCCTACCCATTCCCAATTTAAATGCGTGACAGCTTATCAGTCGTGACGGCGTAATCCTGCCCTGATTGGTACTAAAATCATAAAAATGCTATTTTGTCAAATCAGCCCCGGTTCGAGTTCAGAAAATTAGGTCATTGGGGTATGCTTGTATTATTTAAGTTTTGGCGATCCTGGCGAGAATAAATGACGGTTTATTCGGGCTTTGAAGTGCTTACATAATAAAATTGCTCACAATAACCGACACCAACGAAACGGGGGTGACTTTATAAAAAAATGTGAAAATATGAAAACCTAGAAGCAATTATTTTGTATCCTATCTCTAGCCGTCTTCAATGAGAACCATTACCTTAATGAATCCTAGCCACTGAACCGCCGTAAATCTAACCTTTTATTAAACTCAACCTGGCATTTAAACGCCAAAATGATTGACAAACAGTAACAAAGACTACAAAATATCTCTGATTTTGACTTTTGACTTGGTACAGATGTTGCTTTTAACGTCTATAGACAGTCTTCCATCCGCTTAGTTGGTCACAAGCCACCGTCAACAACTGATTGGTGAGGATTTGCCGCCAAAATAATCTAGGGACTGCATCACCATCGCCAATTTAGCGAATGACACCTTAGCCACAACTATACCCTACTCTAAACTTGAGGCATCACTATGGGAAAACCAACTGGCTTTATCGAATATCTGCGCGAATTGCCCTCAGAACTGCAACCCGACAGTCGCATTGGCAACTGGGACGAGTTCCATCTGCCCATGCCAGAGGAAAAACTCCAAACTCAGGCGGCGCGGTGTATGGACTGCGGCACACCCTTTTGCCATACCGGAACCATGCTCAAGGGTATGGCAAGCGGTTGCCCAATCAACAACCTGATCCCAGAGTGGAACGACCTAATTTATCGAGGTCGATGGCGCGAAGCACTCGATCGCTTGCACAAAACCAACAACTTCCCCGAATTCACCGGTCGTGTTTGTCCAGCGCCCTGTGAGGGTTCCTGTGTCCTGGGTATCCATAACCCACCCGTGACCATCAAAAATATCGAATGTTCGATTATTGACAAAGGCTGGGAGGAAGGCTGGGTCGAACCCGAACCTCCAACCAAGCGCACCGGGAAAAAAGTCGCGATTGTGGGGTCTGGACCGGCTGGACTCTGTGCGGCTGCCCAACTCAATAAAGCCGGTCATTGGATCACCGTATTTGAACGGGCAGATCGTCCCGGCGGCTTACTCATGTATGGCATCCCTAACATGAAACTGGACAAAAAGCAAGTCGTCCAGCGTCGCCTTGACCAGCTTGAACAAGAAGGGGTTAAGTTTATCTGCAACACCGAGGTAGGTAAAGACTTCCCCACCGAGAATCTAGTCAAAGAATTTGACGCCGTAATCCTTTGCACGGGCGCAACCAAGCCACGGGACTTACCCATCGAAGGGCGGGAGTTAAAAGGTATCCACTTCGCCATGGATTTCCTGACTGCCAATACCAAAGCGCTTTTAGATAACAGCAAAAACGGCAACTTTATCTCCGCTGAAGGCAAAGATGTGGTGATTATCGGCGGGGGTGACACGGGTACTGACTGCGTTGGTACTTCCCTGCGTCATGGGTGTAAGAGTCTGGCGCAACTGGAAATCATGCCCCAGCCGCCCCTAGAACGCGCCCCCGACAATCCCTGGCCCGAATGGCCTAAGATTTATCGTATGGATTACGGGCAGGAAGAAGCGGCGGCGAAGTTTGGCGCTGATCCCCGTTCCTATCTCACCACTGCGACTAAGTTTGAGGGGGATGAGGAAGGACAGGTAAAAGCAGTGCATACGGTAACAATCGAGTGGCAGAAAAATGAGCAAGGTCGATTTATTCCCAGTCCGGTTGCGGGTACAGAAAAAGTGATTCCTGCCCAACTTGTTCTATTAGCGATGGGTTTCCTCGGACCCGAACAACCTCTGCTGGATGCCTTGGGTTTAGAACGCAATGCCCGGAGTAATATCAAAGCCGATTATGGGAAGTATGCCACCAGTATTCCCGGTGTCTTTGCCGCTGGTGACTGTCGCCGGGGTCAGAGTTTGGTGGTTTGGGCATTCAACGAAGGTCGAGGTGCTGCCCGTGAGTGCGATCGCTATTTGATGGGGAGTACAGATTTGCCAGGTTAAGGTTCCAGACGAGTCATGGCGCGTCTTTTATGATGGTTCGGGTTCCCCTTCTCCCAATATTTCCCCCCTTTCAAAGGGGGATACTGCTGGCGAATTGGAAAAACCTAACCCCCCAGCCCCCTTCCCAACCCCCCTCGTTCCCCCCTACAAGAGAGGGGATGACAGCGGATGCTTCGCTTTTTTGGCAGGGGGGAGGACAAAGGATGCTTCGCTTTTTTGGCACGGAAGGGGGAGTGGGGAGGGCGGGTTTTGTTGTTCATTTATTAGTGACAAGTCGTTTGAGTGGCTAAACCCGCCCCGACAATTGTGGCTAAACCTGTCCCGACAATTAACCTATTAGTTCAGGGGAATGGAACAGCAAGAGTTCACCAACGCATTTACTAAACTAACACCGCGACAAAAGGAAGTTTTACAGCAATTTGTCGCCGGGAAAAATGATGGAGAAATTGCGGCGGAACTCTGTATTTCTCAAGGAACGGTGCGAAAACATATCCAGAATATCTGTCAGATTTTTGCCCTAAACAATAATGAAGATAAAGGCTCGTCTCACCGTTCTAAGTTAATTACTGCCATTGCTCACAATTTACCCAATTTAATCCCAGGGGATACTCTGGCGGCGACTAATCAGCCTCAGGTTATCCTCAGTTATCATTGTGGAAATGACCCCGATAAAAGCCTTGCTATACAATTAGAAACGGCGTTAACTGCCCAAGGGTGTCAAGTTTTCATTGCCAATGCTAGTCGCCGCATGGCAACTCAGGGATTGCAGCAAATTTATACCGAATTAAACCTCTGCGATCGCGTGGTGTTATTATTGTCCCCTCTAGCCGCGTCGAGTGAGATGGTAACCGAAGAGGTGCAGTGGGTAAAACGGCGGCGGGATCAACATCCAGAGGGGAAACCGGAGATGTTGGCGATTCGGATTAATTGCCCCTGGACATTACTTAACCATGACTTACGCGGTTATCTCAAAGGGGTGTCCCAGCAGGAGTGGCGATCGCCTGAAGATACGCCGATTGTGTTAAACTCAGTTCGGGATTGGCTTTTTACTGATCAACCAACCATTACGACAGAGGGCGATCACAAATCCTCGACGTTTCCCAGTGCCTATTCCCTCACCCCCAATCATCCCCCTCAACCTGTCGCCGAACCAGAATTACCCCGAGGACAAGTCGAATTAGCCTCGGCGTTTTATGTGGAACGCCCTGGTGTTGAACAACGTTGCTATGAAGCGGTGGCTAAACCGGGTTCCTTAATCCGAATTAAAGCGCCGCGACAAATGGGAAAAACCTCGTTAATGGCACGGATTTTACATCGGGGAACTCAGCTTAATTATGCCACAGTTCCGTTAAGTTTTCAATTAGCGGATAGTAATGTTTTTACGAATTTAGATCGCTTCTTGCAGTGGTTTTGTGCAGTGATTACTCTAGAACTGCAATTACCCGATCGCTTGGATAAGTATTGGAGTAAAATCTTTGGGAGTAAGGTGAGTTGTAAGTCCTATTTTGAGCGGTATTTATTGGCAACGATTGCCACACCGTTGGTGTTAGGGTTAGATGAAGTGGATCGGGTGTTTCATTATCCTGAACTCACCGCTGATTTTTTTGGCTTATTGCGATCGTGGCATGAAGAGGCGAAAAATCGGGAAATATGGCGTAAATTGCGATTAGTCGTGGTGCATTCAACGGAAGCCTATATTCCCATGGATATTAATCAGTCTCCATTTAATGTGGGATTACCGATTGATTTACCGGAATTTGCAGTCGAACAAGTCCAAGATTTAGCCCAGCGTCACGGATTAGCTTGGGAATCGAATCAGGTGGAACAATTAATGGCAATGGTTGGGGGTCATCCCTATTTAGTAAGATTGGCGCTGTACGCGATCGCCCGTCAAGAGATTACCTTAGCTCAACTGTTGGCTACAGCACCAACGGATGCTGGATTGTATGGCGATCATTTGCGGCGACTTATGTGGAATTTATCCCAACATCCTGAATTAGCTACTGCCCTGAAGAAAGTGGTTGCGGCTGATTATCCCATACAATTGGAACCGATGCAAGGATTTAAGTTGCACAGTATGGGATTGGTAAATCTGCAAGGGAATGAGGTGACGCCTCGGTGCGATTTGTATTGTCAATATTTCCGGCTGCGTTTGCATCGTGTTCATGATTCATAAACAGAGAACAGGGAATAGGGAACAGGGAACAGGGAATAGTGGGATGAATCTGGGCAACTTTTGCCTTGGGGGGTAGAATTAGTGGAACAAGAACGACAACGAGTTCAAGCGTTGATCGCGCAGTTACGAGCGGCGGGAATTGAACCAGAGGTGTGAGCGAGGGTAGAAACCGTAGGGGCGCACAGACGTGCGCCCATTAAACCTGTAAATCTCTTCCACTACTTTTGAGAACAACGATAAATTACAAGGCAGAAATTATCAATTTATAGCAATTTTGGTATAACACCCAACACCTGATATCAACGATGACTCAAGCCCAAACTCAACCCCAACTCTATAGCTTTGATGAATTTATCAACTGGTATCCCGAAAACTCAGACGTTCGGTACGAACTGCATGACGGAGTAATTATCGAAATGCCCAAACCCAAGGGAAAACATTCAACTCTAACAGGTTCCCTGATCGAACAACTCTTTATAATTATCCGGCAAATGGGGCAAGGTGGCATTTGGACGATTCCTAGAGAATCCATTGTTAAACCCAAACGGGAAAAATCAGGTTATGAACCCGATATCATCGTTTTGAATCAAGATGTTCTTGATGGAGAACCCCGGTGGGAAAGTGAATCGATTATTCAAAATCCTGATTCAGTTAAATTAATAGTCGAGGTTGTTTCAACGAATTGGCGTGACGATTATTATAATAAACTTAGAGATTATGAAGAAATGGGTATTGAGGAATATTGGATTGTCGATTATGCCGCATTAGGACCCAGAAAGTTTATTGGCTCCCCCAAACAACCTACATTTTTTGTTAATACTTTGGTTGAGGGAGAATATCTGATGACTCCATTTACAGAAAACACTCCCATTGTTTCGCCAATGTTTCCCCTGTTTAATTTCTCTCCACAACAAGTTTTTACTCTGAGTTTTCGGTGAAAAACCAATAGCGAGCGAGACGCAAAGCCTGCGGCATGGCTTCGCTTAACGCACTACTGTTCCCTCCTACCCACACTTTTTGTGTCTTCCTCATCTTCCCCATCTTCCTCATCTTCCCCATCTTCCCCATCTTCCCCATCTTCCCCTCACCTCACCACTCCCTACAGCAGACCCTAATTAGACCGAATCGCTTTACCTGTTCTTTCATCAAAGAAATGAACTTTATCCGCATTAATCGATAACCAAATTTGATCGCCAACTTTGACGAGATTATCGGCGGGAATTCTGGCTTGTAACCGGGTTTTTCGATCCAGTTTCACTAATAAATAGGTATCATTGCCCAAGGCTTCGACTTGTTCAACAGTGACCGATAAGTTTTTCGGGGCGGGAACACTTACACTCAAATGTTCAGGACGAATTCCTAGAATTAAAGAACGTCCATCATACTCTTGCAGAAAGGGTTGCCAAACCTCTGGAAGCGTGAGCCGAAATTGGCGATGCTGAATCAGGAGAGGGGCTTTAATTTGAACAGGAATAAAGTTCATCGGCGGAGAACCGATAAATTCGGCGACAAACTGATTAGCGGGGTGGTTATAGAGTTCGAGGGGAGGGGCAATTTGCTGGATTTCCCCCTGATTCATTACTGCGATGCGATCGCCCATGGTCATGGCTTCAGTTTGATCGTGGGTGACATAGAGGGTTGTAGTACCTAATTGGCGTTGTAAGCGCACGATTTGACTACGGGTTTGGGCGCGGAGTTTGGCGTCTAGATTGGAGAGGGGTTCATCCATGAGAAAGACTTGGGGATTCCGAGCGATCGCGCGTCCCAGGGCGACTCGTTGCTTTTGTCCCCCAGATAGCTGTTTGGGGAGTCGATGCAGCAGAGGTTCAATTTGTAGGAGTTTGGCGACATAGCGCACCTGATCATCAATCGCCCGTTCGCGATCGGAGAAATAGCGCCATCCTTTAGGGAGCGATCGCGTCATCCTAATTAAAGCATTCTCCACCCAAAGCGGCATCTCGGTGTTAGGCTTTTCGTAGGCTAATCCCACCGATGTCCGCCGCAAGCCAAAGGCAATATTATCATAGACCGTCAGGTGAGGATAAAGGGCATAATTTTGAAACACCATGGCGATATTACGGGCTTTTGGGGGCAAATCATTCACCAGGCGATCGCCCACCCAAATTTTCCCGCCGGTTAATTCCTCTAATCCCGCAATCACCCGCAACAGGGTACTTTTGCCACAACCCGAAGGACCCACCAATACCATAAACTCGCCATCGTAGACTCTCAGATTAATCCGCCGCAAAACATTCGCGGTTCCCGATGACGGAGGCGATTGAGCAACGGCTACCAGTGGCGCTTCATCGCTAGGTGTGAGCAAGGGTTCTGTCGTCACAGGCGCGACAGTTGACCCCTCCTGGCGACTAGGAAAGCTTTTGTAGACGTTTTCGAGAACAACCTGGGACACGATGGTGACTGGGGATGAGCGACAGTGATAAGTAGGTGGGGACAATTAAAGTTAACGGTGGGGATCGTCATTTGTCATTTGTCATTTGTCCTTTGTAAGGGTTTGAGGACTATTTACAAAACTTAGTATAGTGCCGTTTTCTTTGATCCGACTACTTAGAGGTAACTATACTACTATGTTCCTTTGCGTCATGAACTGAAGTCTCGAACCCAAGTCCTCGGTGAGAAGCAGGTTATCAAACTGGGTTCGTAGTTGGTACTTTAGTACCATCAGCGCTAAAGCGCTGACTACAAACTCCAAACTTGAAGTGAATTTTTTCATCTGCGATCGCTAAGGCTTTTCTCAGTTTACTTGTTCAGGAGTTCCCTTGATTGAGAATAATAAATTGACTCAGATAAAACTACAACCTATTCCACTATTTTAGCTGTGTCACACCATTACAATTGACTTTATGATGGGGTTGAGTAAAGGGCGACCCGATCACATTGAGTGGAGGGGCGTTGTTAATTGATGCAAGCGGGTCGCCCCTACCGTTTAAACTAAAGGTGATAGGTTTCTAGATAATCAAGATTCAAATTATATCAGTTCACGTCGATATATTTTCCTTTAAAGTGGCTTCATTATCAGCAATTTAAGTATCCAGTTAACGCCGATATGCAGCCATATATTCGACAAATTCATCAAGGAATAATATAAACATTTCCAGGTTTTTCACTCTTGCCCAAGCTATAGCGCTTCGCGCTGGTCTAGTTACACTTTGTTTGTACGAACATCCCATCTGGACTCAGCTTCAGAGAAGGGAGTTGTAAATACACGCCTAGCGACTTGCTATACATCTTTTAACCCGTTTTAACGGGTTTTAGCTTTTAGCCCGAACTTTAGTTCCGGGCTTCTTCTAACCCCCGTTAAAATAGCGGTTTCATTTTTTCGCTTCGGCGGCGATTAACATGGTTGCAGCATATTCGTTATTGGGTTGAATTTCTAGCGCTTTTTTCAAAGATGCGATCGCGTCATCAAATCGTTCTAATTCCATATAGGCTTCGGCTTTATTAATCCAAGCGTTGGCGGAATTGGGTTTAAGCTGAGTGGCGCGATCAAGAATAGGAATCGCTTTCTCCGATTGACCTAATAAAATCAAAGCAACACCTTGATTAATCCAGGCTTCGGCAAAATCTGGCTTCAGGGTTGTGGCTTTTTCGTAGAGGTTTAATGCTTCTTGGTGTCTTCCTAATTGATCCAACGCCGCGCCTTTACTCCATAATGCTTCCGGATAATCAGGGTTAATTGCCAAAGCGCGATCGCACGCCTGAATCGCTTCAGTTGGACGCTGCTGGGTGTTTAAATCATAGCAGCGTTGCCAATGGGTTTGTGCCGTTGCTGTATCCACTTGGGGTTTTGGCGCAGGAGAAGCCGATGGAACCGGGGATGGTGTTGGCTCAACGTTTGTCGGCTTTTGCGCCACGGGAGTTGGCGTCGGCGTTGTTGGTTTTGGGGTAGCCGAATTTTGAGTAACTATCGGTGACTTTTGAGGAGAAGGGGTGGGAGTTGTTTCCGGTGAACTAGCTCGAGAGGGTGGTTCACCTGGTTTTGGTGTATCAGGAGTAGGCTGTTCAGAGGTAGGTGATTCTGAGTCTGAACTGGGATTCGTCGTTGTCTCATCCGTGGGGGAAGATTCAAGGGATGATGTGGGGGAGGGTTGAGTTGCAGAGTTCCCAGAATTAGCAGTTAATTCCTGACTCTGATTCGTCGTTTGGCTGGTAAGCTGGGGAATCAGCAATGTTGTCGCGACTCCAGCAATTCCGCCGACAATGCCTAAAATTGCCACAACCCACCAAAGATTAAGCCCTCGTTTTGGGTTGGAACCGGGTGTAACAATTGTAGGGACTGAACTCCCTGATCCGGGTTGGGAATTCCGCCACGTTTCGGGTAACTGAGTGGTACTGGTGTCTGAGGGGGATGTGGCTGGGGAATCTGGAAAACCTCTCTCCAAACCTCTCTCCTGCTCTTGAGAAGGCTTTGAATGTTCTGGAAGCGATGCTGTGGTGTCTGAGGAATCAGGTAATCGTTGCGTTGTATCGGAGGCTGGAATATCGCTGGAGAGACGTTGCAGGGCGTCTAAGGCTTCCATAGCAGTTTGATAGCGATCGCGGAAATCATACCGAATCATCTGATCCAGAATCTCCGCCAGGTTGAGATTAACATGAGGTGCTAAATCACGCCACTGAATTTCTCCCGTCTCCGGATTTTCCCGCAGCAGTCTGGGATGAGTTCCAGTTAAGGCTTGAATCCCTAATATACCCACCGCATACACATCACTACTAAACCGGGGTTGTCCACCTAACTGTTCTTTGGGAACATAGCCTTGGGTGCCAATGGAAATAGTTAAATTGGTTTGTCCCGATTGAGGATGACTAAATTGAGTGGTAACTTGCTTCACCGCACCAAAATCAATTAGGACAATTTTGCCATCCTGTTGGCGGCGAATCAGATTAGAGGGTTTGATATCGCGATGAATCACATTTTGCTCATGGACATACGCCAAAACCTGGAGAATATCCTCTAGTAGGGCAATGGTTTTAGATTCTAACCATTGCTGACCTTTTTTCAATTCCTGGGTGAGGGGATTGCCAAGAATTAATTCTTGTGCTAGATAAAATTCCTGATTTTCTTCAAAATGTGCCAGCAGCCGGGGAATTTGGTCATGATTACCCAGTTGATAGAGGACTTGAGCTTCGGTGTCAAACAAGCGTCTGGCGGTTTCTAGGCTAGCGGGGTCAGTGGTTTTGGGTTGAAGCTGTTTAATCACGCATTGGGGGTGTCCAGGCAAGTGGAGGTCTTGCGCCAAAAAGGTTTGACCAAATCCGCCTATTCCCAGTTGACGCTCGATTTTATAGCGTCCACCGAGGGGTTGATCCGTATTCGTGGATTGAAATCGACGGAAAAGATTGAAGCTCATACCCTACCGCTCATTACAGGAAAAATGAATCCTTGACCTATTATCGTAATTATTTTTAACGATATGATTTGGATAGTGACCTAATCATAGTTACCTTTGTCCAGATTTTTTTGCCGAATTGTTAAATCCAATACCCAAAGCGTTTGACGTGATAGCAGGCGTTGCTGTTTCGGTTTCGCCCAAAAAAACGGGAACCATTACTATAACAGGTGTTTGAGGTCTGCCACGTCTATGTATATTCAATTAACCTGGGAAGATCCAGAAACTGGGGAAGTCAAGCGATCGCTATTAGCCCCACCAATCGCGATCGGTCGAGAATTTGATCAGATGCCAGAGTATTGGGGGGGAAAGTCGGTTTCTCGGTTGGAACTTGCCCACCCAGAGATCTCGCGGTTTCATGTCCTGATTACGGTGGAAAATAACCAGATCTATATTACCGATCAACGCAGTGCTAACGGTACATTTCTGAATGGACGACCGCTGCGCCAAGCCAATCAACCCATTTCGTTTAAGGATACCCTCCGGATGGGTCCCTATAAGATGACAGCAACATTACTCCGCAGCAATGACCTAAATGCTACTGCTCAAAGTCCCAACGTATCCAGCTTTACGCCGTCGATGAAGTCTATCCCCCAACAAAAAGTGGTGATCTGGGCGATTGGGATCGGAGTTCTGTTGTTGACCACATTTGGGGCTTGGGCGATAGCTAGCACCATTCTGGAGCAATCGCGCCCTCAACCTTCGCCCACATCGCCGTCTAGTAGTCGTCTTTGAAATATAGGTTGAGACAAGCATATATGAATCGATTAACAACTATAGGGCGGCGTTGGCGGTTTATCCTGTTGGCTTTACTGACGTTGCTGCTGACACTCAACCCAGTTCCCACCTTTGCTCAGACTTCTCCAACGAATAGTAATGACAAAGCACCTGTGGTGCTAGACGGTCGCGTTTTATTACAGGTGAGAAGCTTAAATAATAACTTTACAGCAGAAAATCGTGCTAGGCGGATCAACGAAGCGTTGGCGCAAGTGGTGCGATCGCCTAATCCTGTCAGCATTGAAGTGAATCAGGAGGCGGGACGGACAACGATTCTTTCCCAGCCCGGTTCACACCATCTACTAACCGTGACAGACGCAGATTTGCTACCAGAACTAACCGCTTATCGGCAAGCCCAGATTTGGCAGGATATTCTGGAGAGGGCATTAGTACAAGCCAAATTTGAGCGATCGCCCGCCTATATTCGTCAGGCGTTAGGCTTTGTCCTTGGGGCGATACTGGTGGCGATCGCGATTCATGTTGGTTTACTGTTTCTGGGAAAATGGGTGTCTCATCGCTTGAGAGTGTGGCTAGGACAACCCACCTCCTCGTTTCACGCCTGGGAAGATCCCGCCCAATTCATGGTGCGCCTAGCCCGACTAGGGTTACAGGGCGGATTATGGATCGCGATCGCCTATTATGTGACCGATTTGTTTCCCGCCAGTCGGATTTGGCGCTATGAGTTCTTCGATTTTATCGCTAAGGTTTTTGGTATTCTTAATGCGCCAGTGATTAGCTTGGGTAGTAGCAAATATTCTGCCCTAGAATTACTATTGCTTTTGGGCTTGACTGTTGGATTGTGGTTTGCGGTTAGTTCTCTGACTAAGCTGTTTAAATCCTATGTCTTAGCCCACACCGGGGCTGAACCCAGATTGCAAGAGGTGATTACTGTCCTGACTCAGTATGTTCTCACCTTTCTCGGATTGATTGTCCTGTTACAAATTTGGGGTTTAGATGTTGGGTCTTTAACCATTATTGCTAGTGTCCTCGGTGTGGGGATTGGTTTTGGCGTCCAGAATATTGCCAATAACTTTATTAGCGGGATTATTATCACCTTTGAACGCCCCATCCAAATTGGTGATTTTGTCAAAGTCGGTGAATTACTGGGAACCGTAGAACGCATCGGCGCACGCAGTACGGAGATTTGTACCTTAGATCAAGTGACGATTATCGTACCCAACTCCCGCTTTTTAGAGACTGAGGTAATTAACTGGAGTCATGGGAATCCGATTTCTCGGCTGCGGATTCCTGTGGGTGTGGCTTATGGATCAGATATCGATAAAGTCCAAACCGCGTTAATAGAAGCTGTCAAAAATCATCCCGAAGTGCTGCTGCAACCGCCGCCTCAGGTATGGTTTCAAGGGTTTGGGGAGAGTTCCTTGGATTTTGATTTACTGGTGTGGACAGGAGAACCGAAGAAACAGTTTAAAGTGAAAAGTGATCTCAACTATCGGATTGAAGCCTGTCTGCGCCATCATACGATTGAGATTCCCTTTCCGCAGCGGGATTTACATCTGCGATCGCCTAAACTTGACGAAATTTTCAACCTGTTATTATATCGGGATGCATCAACATCGTCTCCTCGATCAATTGAGCCGACGAATGGTGATCAATCAAACCATACTTCCCATTCTCAACCACAAGAGTCCCTCGCGACTACGACTGAGATATCCGGATCAGTATCCCGGACAATCACTCCAGCCAAAACCTTAACCGAGACAGAAATTGAAGCATTAGTTGCAGCAATGCGGGGTGCAGATGGTGTGGAAATAAAAGATCGTCGCTATCGAGGAAATCTTTATCCTCAATGCTTCATTGGTGCAGAAGCCGTGGAATGGCTAGCACAACGGACTCAGGGTTCTCGACAAGAAGCGATTCGCATCGGACAAATTTTGATTGATAGCGGTATTATCCATCATGTTATTGATGATTATCCGTTTCAAGATGATTATTCATTTTATCGATTTTATCGGGATGATCGTCTGGTATGACATGAAGTTAGGGTATCGGAGATCGGATTCATGACAGGGTGATGCCTACCGGAGTGGCTACGGGTTTTATGGCAAGGCGGAAACTATTGGGCGGTTTTATCGAGTTTTTTACTTTTTGAGTTTAAATTGGCAGATGAACCCGAAAAATTCAGGGCTGTTTAAGGGTTTAACGGCGATTAACGCCAAGTAGAAACGTATAAGCAACTTGATTACCCCGGTAAGAAGGTTGAATTGGGAAAATTTTAGGAGGTAATGCTGTGAAGCTGAAGATTATCGCTTTTTCACTGTTGTTGGGTTTGACATCATTGCTGGGAGCTTGTCAGACTGATACAACTACACCTGAAGGAACGGGTGTAGAAGAGCCAACTCCGGGAGATGAAACGATGACACCCGGAGATGAAACGATGACACCCGGAGATGAAACGACACCCGGAGATGAAACGATGACGCCGGGAGATGAAACGATGACGCCGGGAGAT
>NZ_JBKHHI010000064.1:0-22250 GCF_046539235.1 Coleofasciculus sp. | reverse complement strand
TTCACTAATCCAATCGGTAAAAGGAACTTCCAGCCCAAATTTAGGAGTTGGTCAATCCGTACACGGGGAACTGTCCAGCGCAGCAGAACCGCAATAAAGAGGAGAAAGTAAGCTTTAAGTAAGGTCATGGTAATTCCCAGAGAAGCGGTAATTACCTGTAACCAGGAACTGGTTTCACTTACACCTAACCAAGTGGCTAATCGGTCAAGGGGAATCGGGAATTCCCAGCCGCCTAAGTACAACACCGCCACTAATATGGCAGAAAGGATTAGGTTAACGTAAGATCCGATATAAAACAAACCAAATTTCATGCCGGCATATTCGGTTTGATAGCCAGCAACCAATTCCTCCTCGGCTTCGGGTAGGTCAAAGGGAAGTCGTTCACATTCGGCTAATGCGGCAATCCAAAAAATCAAAAAGCCAACGGGTTGACGCCAAATATTCCAGCCTAAGATACCATACCCAGATTGCTGTTCCACAATATCTATGGTACTTAGGCTATTGGACATCATCACCACTGCCAATACCGCTAGCGCCAGGGGAATTTCGTAACTAATCGATTGTGCGGCTGCTCTTAACCCCCCAAGTAGGGAATACTTGTTATTGGAGGCATAGCCTGACATCAGCAAACCAATGGGCTGAATACTTGACAGGGAAATCCAGAGAAATATCCCCAGTCCTACGTTAGTAATAATCAGGTTCTGTCCAAAGGGGACAATCAGGTACGACAAAAAGACGGGGATGACGACGAGTATGGGTCCGAGGGTAAATAGCCATCGATCTGCTTTGGCGGGGACGATATCTTCCTTAAACACCAACTTTAGACCATCGGCGACGGCTTGCAGAACACCCAGAGGTCCAGCATATTCCGGACCAATCCGCTGTTGAGCCGCAGCAGAAATTTTTCGTTCCAGCCATACTATGACAAGGACACCCACGGTGGCACCGATAATCATCAGGAACATCGGCAGGGGCATCCACATCGCCTTGGCAGCACCACTGGGGATGCCAAAATCTTTAAGCGATTCAATAAAACTTCCTTGAAGGTCAATTCCTGCGTTCATCTTGGCAGCTACGTGATATTTACTGAGGTAATTTGACACTTGCCGTATCAAATTATGCTATCGGTTTGGTTTGTGAAGTTTTTTTGACAGCCTCACTGCCTAGTATACCGTTCGAGGGTGATCCCCTCAGCCTAGACAAGCGAGAATTTCCGTTGATTGTAGCCGATGTGCTACGACGGTTAAATCAGACGGATGTACTGTCTGAATTTGTTCTCCATCTAAGACGAGTAGAGACGTTGCATGCAACGTCTCTACAATAGTGCCTTTGTCCTAATCGATGTGTCTACTGCTATAAAAGGCAAAAGAAAACCTGGTTACGGCTTAATTTGTGGCAATTGCTTCTATGGTATCCATCATTATTTTTGATGCTTGTTGCTTCTCCCAGAGGTGCCATGGTACGTCTGGAACATTATTCCCCTTGCTCAATCGGGGCAAACAAGGCATCTTGAAAGAAAATATTAAATTTTAAGCTTTTGAGTCCAAGTAGTAGTTATGACCCAAGCGAATCTTCTGGAATTAGCGAAACAGGGTGATGATGCGGCGATTGTGTCGGTGATGAATTATGTGCTGCAAGACCGCAATATTACCGCCCAAGCTGCACTCAAAGGGGATTGCCTGTTGGTACTCCTGAAAGCGGTTCAAGTCCCTGACCAAAAATTATCGGTGACAATTGTCCGCAAACTGATGACACACTTACGAGTCCCATCGATCACATCTGTGCAAGTGTATGGCAAACAGGTTGGACAACCTGCCCCATCTTGGATGGAGGTTATCGATTTGCGGGATGAACTCGAACCCTTAAAACCCAAGATTGGCTTTTTCAGGGTATTACCTCAATGGTGGGCAAAACTCCTGCTGCTCTTTGCTTTGATTCCCTTGGGGGCGGTCGGTGTTTACGGTTATCTATCATTGCCCCTAGGAAAATCGGTTGTTCCTGTACAAGTCGAGTCAACAACATAGCCTTGCCCAGCAAAAAGTAGCCGATTATCAAGAAAATCTCAATTACGCTCAAAAAAATGCAGCGACTGGTCAGTAGATTTAGCACTCCCTCCTATTTTATTCGTGCATATACGATTGTTCCAAGGGAATAGAAAACAAACAATTTCACAAACTACGATAGGATTGCTAGAGTGAGTTATGGTTAATTTTGGTTTGAACTTTGCATCCCTTTTAGGACTGCTCGATATATTCTTAGCTCTTGCTTACTTAGCTCTGTCTATTGCTCTACCCATTGCTAGGAGAAGAGATATCGGGGTTACGGGAATAGTTCTTTATATCATTCAAGGAATTATTGCTCCTTTCTTTCTGCTTATCACTGGTTTTATTCATCTTTTTCAAGGATGGCGACTAGACCCTTTATTGCAGTTTAGCTATCTTCTATTAAATTTACTCATTATTTATCTAGGAGTCAAAGATATCATCCTCTTCCGTTTACTTTCTCCACGAAACCATCGGTAACAAATAGCGATCGCTCCTCCTTTCACTTTAGTTTTGGGGAGAAGCGATCGCCTATTTTATACTAAAGGAATTTGCGATGTCCGTTCATGGATAGGAACATAAGCGACGTCGTGATCGCCAGTATAAATCTGGGTGGGTCGGAAAATCCGGTTTTCTCCGAGCTGTTCCTTCCAGTGCGCCAGCCAACCCGCTACTCGTGCGATCGCGAATATAGGAGTAAACAAGTCCGTGGGAATACCCAGTTTCCGATAAACCAAACCGGAATAGAAATCTACATTGGCGTAAATTCCTTTATATCCCAGTTTTTCCTCGACCGCCTGTTCTAACTCCAAGGCAATTTCGTAGTATTTATCGGAACCAAACTTATCAAACAGTTGTTCGGCTAAATGCTGTAGAATTGTAGCTCGCGGATCTTTAACCTTATAGACGCGGTGACCAAATCCCATGATTTTTGACTTGCGCTGCAAGCAATCCTCTAGATAGGGACGAACATTTTCCACCGAACCAATTTCTTCGAGCATCGAAATCACTTCTTCATTCGCCCCCCCATGCAAGGGACCAGCGAGGGTACCGACAGCTGATGCGATCACCCCATAGGGGTCAGTTAGCGTCGAAGCCGTTACCATGGCTGAGAACGTAGACGCATTGATGGTATGTTCCGCATGGAGGGTTAAGCAAACATCAAAGACGTGAGCCTCTAGGGGATCGGGTTCTTGCTCGGTGAGCATATACAGAAAATTAGCGGAATAGTCTAAATCATCGTTTGGCTTCACCGGGTCATTCCCCTTCCGCATCAGCTTAAATGCGGCTACCATTGTTGGGATTTTCGCCAACAGGCGCACAACTGCTTCCCGGATATAATTGGGATTTGGCAGAGCGCGTTTTGAGTAAAAAAGACCCAGCGCTGCTGCAGAGGCTTGCAGTGCATCCATCGGATGTCCGGTTTCCGGGAAACATTTCATCATGTCCCGAATCCGATACTTAATCCGTCGATGGTAACGAATTTCCGTCTCAAACTTTTCTAGCTCGTCCTTGGTTGGTAGCTCACCCCATATCAGAAGATAGGCGGTTTCTAGGAACGTGCTTTTTGTAGCGAGTTCTTCAATCCGAATACCTCGATACTCTAATATTCCCTGTTTTCCATCAACATAGCTGATACTGGATTGGGCAGCGGGAATGCCTTCTAAACCTGGTTTATACTCGCAGACAGTCATAAACTCGTGCTTTTTAACCTATACAATATGGGTTGTTTAGTTGCCCCGTGAAGGGCGCTTCCGTTTCCGGAGTAGAGACGTGCCATGGCGCGTCTGTACGCCTCGCCAATGTTATGCCTCGGTACTTTCTCCAACACACGCTTCTTAACCCCTTAGACCTGTTTAATGCTGGAGTTCTAGCATCTCAGGGCTGGCACGCACCCCAAGGTAGGAAATTTAACGCTTGAGCATAACGTAGACTGCGTAGGGCTAAAGCCGAGCGCAGTCGAGGCTTTAGGCTGGTCAGGGAAAGGGCTTTTTCAAGCTCCCGGAACCTATAGCCGTGGGGTTCCTGACAGAACTACCAAATACGTTTGAAGTGTTCTCAGGCTAACTTACCAGAAACTCGCAGATTAGTAGTGTGTGTTACAAAATTTCTTAAAGATCAGATTAGATCAGCCATTTTGGTGACGTTAGTAAAAATAGCTCACTTCGCCCCAGGGGGACTCCCGTTTCTTTCAGGTTTAACCCGATCACGCCCGCTTTCTTGAGGACAAGTTTTTCCTGTGCTTCTCCCCAGACCAACAATTGTGCCCAATTACCTAAATCCGGTTGATGACCGATTAACGCTAAACAGCTTTCCCTGTTCCGGTTTTGACGCCACTGATCCAGCCAGTTAACCCAGGTATGGATATCCCCATCAGGCGCAAGGCTGGGAAATTCCTCGAGTTGCTCACCTAAACCTACGTCTTGCAGAATCGCGGCGGTTTCTCGCGCCCGGACTAAGGGACTGGTTAATATGTGGTCAAAATGCAAACCGCGATCGCGCAGTTGCTTGGCGACTTTGGTGGTTCTCTTGTGTCCTTTGCTCGTCAGGGGACGATCCTCATCGTTTGCATAGTCTTCGCGATCGGCAGCGATGCCATGACGGATCAAGTAAAGTTGTATTGTCATTTGTCATTTGTCATTTGTCCTTTGTAAGGGTTTGAGGCTTGTTTACAAAACTTATTACAGTGTTGTTTTCTTTTGTTCGACTACTTACAGCGTTTTCCATACTGGTGAGGTACATTGAGAATAAGACTTTTACGCTCACAGAGGCTAACCTCGTCTTGTTACTGTACCTCACTAGACTGAGAAATGCTGTAAAAAGGACATCGGCATTACTTAGCCTTGCTCCTTGATTCCGTTGGCTGGCTGAACTACGCTCAGTTGCTTCCACATACATCCAATTAATTGCTGGATAGTTGACTGCAATCTCGGTCATCACCCTATCGTGCGTTTCCTGCCAATCATCACTTGAGTCAACTACAATAATCTGAGATGGCGGACAGGTTTGCGCCGCTGCTAATTGCAAACATTGAGGTAAAATATTTTGGCGATTATAGGTAGCAATAACTAAAGCCCAAGACAAGGTTTTATCCATACTGTCAACAGTTATTATTCTATTGCACTCCAGATGATTAATATAATAAGCCCAAATCTCCGAAATTACTACTAAGCCTGTCTCCTTTCACTGCTCACTCAGTCGGGAGCATCCTGTCTTGGAGAAAGCATTACCTTAAGTAACGCAATTGCAAGGGTTTCAGACCCATTCAAAGAGCCAACGTGCCAAATTAGGATGCTCCCACTCAGTCGGCGTGAATCACATTATCTTTGGGATTAACTAAGCGCCAGAGTTTTTGCTTAATTTGAATATCAAAGACTTCCCATTTGAGCTTGGTGTATTCTGTATTATCATTAAAGCCACCTAAGAAACCAATGGGGATTTCAAAGCCACCGGCGGTCATGCGCCCGCCACCAAAAAATCGTCCTTGATTGTCTTGACCAAAGGCTTCTTTAATAAATTCGTCGGGATCAAGGGTGATTTTACTGGTTCTCAAAGACCCAATCACGACTTCGACTTCTTCGTCTTCGTTGTGAACAATCCCGTAAACTACCGCCGTATGGACATTTTCTTCAGTCACTAAAAAGTCCGCCGCTTGGGGAATTGCATCCCGGTCATCGTACCGTAAATAGCCTACCCCCGCCATCGAAAAGTTATTCTGAACAATACGATTTTTCAGCGATCGCTCAATCACATCCATGACTCGTCGCGATCGCGCGGTTTGCAGGACAGCATTCAGTAACTGTACGTCATAGAAACGGCTCAAATACGCCGCCGCTAGGAAATCCTCTTCCGTCGCCCGCATTAGGCGATCGGTATCGGCACGTAGACCGTGCATTAGTGCTGTAGCACATTTAACATGGGTACTAATGCTACTATCAAGCTTGAGTAACCCGGTTTGTAGGTATTGGCTGAGGATAGTAGCAGTCGCCCTTGTCTGAGGTCGCAAATCGGTAAATTCTGCCTCCAGATTATCCTGAGGATTGTGATGGTCAATCAGGACAACAATGGGGACACCTGCTTGTTTGACAAAAGGCATTAATTGGGTTGTGGTTCCCTGATTATCAACCAACACACAACCTTGATATACGGAGAAATCCCGATCCTTCAATGTCTGAATCCCCCAGCGTTTAGCGGGTAAGTTGGTCAACTTGACCAAGGCAATGTTTTCCTGATGAGACAAAGTTCCTGCATATACAATGTCACATTGAATATTGTACTGTTGGGCAATTAACTGGTACGCCCAAGCACTCGATAGAGCATCAGGATCAGGGAAATCTTGAATGACAATAAGCTGGCGTTCTGAACTGTGACGATCTAAAACCTGTTGCAGTTCTCCTATTTTAGCTTGGGATGCATCAAAACGCCGCTGACGTTCACCGGTATTGTTACTGCGGTTCTTGGGATTTTTTGGGGAAGTTTTCTGTTGGTGTGAAGTCGTCGCACTCCCATCCGAAGGTGATGCTTTAGGGGGTAGAGCGTTATTATTGACAGATTTAAGTGAGTTTGATTCCATCGCGGGCAAGGTATTCAGCCATCATAGTTTTACACCAATCGCCCCTGGAATAGGGGCTGGTGATTGAATGGGCATTGGCACCCACTCTTATACCTTATCGCCCAATATATGAAATTCGATTTTTTCAGGCATCTTAAACACCAATCACATACTTTCGCCACTCCTGATGTACTCCACCTTTAACCTGTTTAGCCACCTCAAAGTGCAGACTGCTATAGGGTTTGCGGGGTTGATGTCGCAACATCATGTTGGCTTCCTTAGGGGTTCGGTTCCCTTTTTTGACATTACACCGTACACAGGCGGTGACAATGTTTTCCCAAGAATCTCCCCCGTGTCTAGAACGAGGAATCACATGATCGAGGGTTAAATCATCTCCCGTGTATCCGCAGTATTGACAAGAATGACTATCACGGTAGAGGATATTGCGGCGGGTCAAAGGAATTTCTTTGTAAGGAACCCGAACATAATGGCGCAAGCGAATAACCGTGGGGAGCGGTAATTCTGGGTAGACATATTTGCCGTTGTGTTCAATCTGTTCCGCTTTGCCTTTGAGCATCAAAACAACCGCTCGTCGCCAATTGGTGACGTTGAGCGGTTCGTAGGAGGCGTTTAACACCAGAACCTTGCTCATTAGGAGATCGAAATAAAGTGAATATTATTCCAGATAGTAACACAGGTTGATGGAGCTGGGTAATGTTTTCATGATCACTTATTTGGATCTCAACCTAGGCGCGATCGCGAATTTGTCATTCTCTCCAGCCGCAAAATTTCCACCTAGCTTACGGCTCAGGTCTAAGCTTTAACACCATTCTATCCTATATGTAGTGTTTTCAATTTAAATATTAATCATTTTCACACTAAATACAGAAGTTGCACCACTAAGACCAAATCCGATGACACAAACCCCCTTTATAGCTTGATTAATTTTTCCTTAGAGCCATCTACCCTCTACCCTGGAGCCTTTGATCTTTTTGCTATAGCTTGCTGCAAAAGCCATGAATACGATGAACCATCAACCATCAACCATCAACCATCAACCATGAACGATGAACCATCAACCATGAACCATGAACTATGAACTAATTTTTTTACCCTGGAGCCAGTAGGTTGTCATTTCTCCCTTACCTTTAATCAGAATCACACCGCGTTCCTCAAACTCGTATTGATCTTTGAGCAATTCATAGGTCGCCTGTGTGACCTGAATCCGACCTGGTAAGCCATGAGACTCCATCCGGCTAGCCGTATTCACCGTATCACCCCACAAATCGTAGCTAAACTTTTTAATGCCAATCACACCCGCGACGACAGGACCACTATTGATTCCAATCCTGAGGCGAAAATTTTCTCCAGTTTCGTGATTAAATTCATCAATGGCTCGCTGCATCTCTAACCCCATCTGCGCGATCGCCTGAGCATGATCCAGACGTCGCCGAGGAAGTCCCGCCGCCACCATATACGCATCGCCAATGGTTTTAATTTTCTCCACCCCATGTTCTTCAACCAGTCGGTCAAATTTGGAGAAAATCTGATTCAGCAGTTCAACCAGTTGAGTCGGTGAGGTTTGCGTGGAAAACTTGGTAAAATTTACCAGATCGGCAAACATAATCGTCACGCCTTTAAAACTCTCCGCGATCGTGCGTTGACCCCGCTTCAACATCTCTGCTACAGGTTGAGGTAAGATATTTAACAGTAAGAGTTCGGCGCGTTTACGGGCACGAGTCAGGGCAACTTCAGCTTGTTTTTGTTCGGTAATATCCGATACTGTACCTTCGTAGTAGAGGAGTTTACCCGCTTCATCTTTAACCGTATCGATATTTTCCACAATCCAAATAATGCTGCCATCTTTCCGATAAACCTGAGACTGAAAGTCGGATAAGGTATTGTAGCGCTGGATTAAAGCGGCTAACTCTTCCTGGCGTGTGGGTTCAACATACAGTTGTTGTCCAATATTCCTCACCTGTTCCATCAGGTCTTCCGGGGAGGTATAGCCTAAAATTTTAGCTAGGGCAGGATTGGCGGTGATATAGCGTCCCTCAGGCGTGGCTTGGAAAATGCCCTCGGTGGCTCGTTCAAAGATACTGCGATATTTCTCTTCCGCTTGACGCAGGGAAGCTTCTGCTCGTTGTCGTTCTTGAATTTCGGCTTGAAGTTGCAGATTTTGCGCCTCTAGCCGCTTTTGCAGGTTCCGGAGTGCCAGATGGGTTGTCACTCTGGCTTTAACTTCTTCCTGCTGTACGGGTTTGGTGATGAAATCTACGGCTCCCAGATTCAATCCTTTGACTTTATCCACCGCATCAGACAGCGCACTGAGAAACAGCACCGGGATATCCCGTGTGGCTGGATTCGCTTTCAGGCGACGACAGGTTTCAAAGCCATCAATCCCTGGCATCATCACATCCAGTAAGATGAGATCGGGTTTGGCATACTCGACTTTTTGCAGAGCGCTTTGCCCATCCTGCGCTACCAAAACTCTGAAGCCAGAATCGGTTAAAAAGTCAAAGAGGACACCGAGATTATGAGGAGTATCATCGACAATAACGATGACGCCTTGATTAGAATGTTCATCATTCATCGGGGCTGACGTAGTTTGGTTCATAGTTCATAGTTCACCGTTCATGATTCATTCCCTGATCAAGTGCCATGAACGGTAAACAATAGATGATAAGCCTGAGATGGAAGATACACCAACTTGCCAATCTGTTACGTTTACTTGGCGATCGCAGCTATTTTATTGTCTCCCATTCTCCTATTCCTCTGCTCCCCTAGCTTCCAGACGTAGCATGCTACGTCTCTACAACGGATCAATTCGGTGAGGAGCGAGAGGGTGAAGGTATAGAGCATACACTCTGAGAGTGAGGATCGTCCAGTGGCAGAAAAACGGCGCGATCGCGTCCCGTTTCTTTTGCCTGATACAATGCTTGATCCGCCGCCGCTATTAGCGCTTCCGGAGAGGTTTGATGACAAGGAACAGTGCTAGATACCCCCACACTTAAGGTGACAGAATTTTTGATCGGCGATCGCGGATGCGTCAAACCTAACTGAGTCAGCTTCGACTGAATAAATTTGCCAACTTGTAACGCTCCTTGGGCTGGGGTATTCGGTAGAATCACCGCAAATTCTTCTCCTCCATAGCGGGCGACTAAATCGGCGGGGCGCTTTACCACCTGTTTCATCGCTTGCGCCACCTTATACAAACATTCATCCCCAGCTTGATGCCCCTTACTATCATTGTAGAGTTTGAAATAATCCACATCACATAAAAGCAACGACAACACCCATTGTTCTCGTCGCGAAATCCGCCACACTTGGTTAAAATATTCATCAAATCGATGCCGATTTGCCACCTGAGTTAAACTATCTAACGTGGCTAAACGCTTCAGTTGAGCATTCGCTTTTTGCAGTTTTGCCTCAGCCTCCTGACGCTGCTGAATCTCCTGTTGGAGTTGCTGATTTTGGGTTTGCAGATTTTGGCGTAGCTTTTGAATCGTCAGATGAGTATTCACCCGTGCTAACACGATTTCCTGCTGGGTAGGCTTAATAATATAATCAACTGCGCCTAATTCAAATCCTTTGATGATAACCGCCGTTTGAGACAGGGCGGTAAGAAAAATTACTGGGATATCTTGGGTAGCCGGATTAGCTTTCAGACGCCGACAGGTTTCAAACCCATCAATTCCCGGCATAATCACATCCAGCAAAATGATATCGGGATGCTCAACTTCAGCTTTTTTGATTGCACTGTCACCATCTCTTGCCACGATAACCTGAAACCCTGCCTCACTCACAAAATCTAACAGCACTTCTGAGTTGGTGAGATTATCATCAACAATGAGAATTGTTTCTTTGTCATTCGTCATTTGTCATTCGTAATTTGTTAGTCGTCATTATTCATTCGTCATTTGTCCTTCGTTATGCACTCAATTGGGGCGGGTTTAGTTACATTTTGGTGAAGTAAAACACGATATTAGTAAAACCTGCCCCTACAAACCAAACTAAATTAAACAATTTCAATCCCCTCTATCGTCCATGTATTTTTTTACAAATTCTAGAATTTGTTTTTCCTGAAAACCATTGGCTAAACGGCGCAGTTTCTTGGCAAATATAACCCATCGCGAATCAAGTTGTTCAAGTTGATCGGCTTGCTCACTAATCCCTTTAATATCACCCATCATGGCTAATTCATAAAGAACATTCATTTCCTTTTGAGGCGGCGCAACAATTTTTGAGGCAGTAATCGAAACCCCGGCATTTTGATCAGGTACTTTTTCTGAATGGTAAGCACTACTTGGTGCATCGTCGGATTCATAAATCCACTCTAAATCGAGATGCTTTTGCAGAGTAGCAAAGAGAGTTTTAGCTTGTATAGGTTGTCCAATAAAATCATCACAACCTGCGGCGAGAGATTGCTGTTGTTTTTCTCCAAAAACGCTGGCTGAAATTGCCAACACAACGGTATCCCGTAACGATGGAATTTCTCGTATCCGTCGAGTCGCTTCTAATCCATCGAGTTTTGGCATGATCAAATCCATTAAAATTGCGTCAGGGTGTTCTTGTTGCGCTTGTTGGAGACAGTCTTCACCATTGATTGCTTCGAGTACCTCAAATCCTAAGGGTAACAATAAATTAACTAAAATTGAGCGATTTTGCCACTGATCATCGGCAACTATGATTTTACGTGGATCACCGCGAAACCCAATAATAATTCGGTCGTCTACAACATCCTTGGCTTGATCGGGAGAGACGGCGGGTAACTCTAAATCGACAGAAAAGGTACTACCTTGACCGACATGACTTTCGACATGCAGTTCGCCGCCAAGGAGTTGGACTAACCTTTGACTAATCGCCAATCCTAATCCCGTTCCTTCCACCTGGCGATTTTGACTGCCAATTTGATGGAAGGGTAAAAAGATATTGGTTAATTGTTCAGCCGCAATGCCAATTCCTGTATCCTCAATCTGAAAGCGCATTTTATTGGATGCTTCTATCTCCGGTTGATAGGCTGAGATATAGCCTACTTTTAAAGTAACACTCCCCTGATCGGTAAATTTAATTGCATTCCCCAACAAATTAATTAGCACTTGTCGCAGTCGTTTTTCATCACCCCGGACAAGTTTGGGGAGGCGGGATATAGGTTGATAGTGAAAGGCAATGGCTTTTTCGTCCGCCCGGATACGAACCATTTCAATGATTCCTTCCAGAAAATGGGGAAACTGAAATTCGCTTAAACATAACTCCATTTTCCGGGCTTCGATTTTAGATAGGTCTAAAATATCGTTGAGTAGGGTTAACAGATGTTCGCCACACTGCTGAATAATACTCAATCCCTGCTGCTGCTTAGCGGTGGGATGGGGTTCGCGTTTGAGAATTTGGACATAGCCTAAAATACCGTTGAGGGGGGTGCGGAGTTCATGACTCATATTTGCCAAGAATTCGCTTTTGGCATTATTGGCGGCTTCAGCTTCTTGGCGGGCTTGTTCTAGGTGTAAATTCTTCTCGGCTAATTGTTGACTAATTCGGGTTTGTTCTTCTAACAGTTGACTCTGGGCGAGGGCAATTCCTACCTGATCCGCTAGTTGACTCAATAGTTCAATTTCAAACATTTCCCACTGTCGCGGACCACTACATTGATGGGCAATTAATAGACCCCAGAGGTTCTCTCGTTGTAGAATGGGAACGACTAAATTCGCTCTCACGCCAAAGGGTTGTAACAGTTCGATATGACAAGGTTCTAAGTCGGCTTGGTAGAGATCCTCGATCGCGCGAATGCGTCCCTGACGATATTGATCCAGGTAGCCTTCCCGAAAACAGGGATCGTGAATTTCTTGTCCTTGAATCGGCGTCCAACCGGGAACTACGGCTTCAGTCATGATTACACCTGATCCATCGGCGTTGAGTTGGTAGATTACCACTCGATCCACTTGCAAAATCCGGCGCACTTCCGTTACCGTTGTTTGTAGGATGGCATCGAGTTGTAAGGATTGGCGAATCTTCAGCGTAATTTCGGCAAAAAGTTGGCGTTGCAGGGTTTGACGGCGCAGTTCGGCTTCGGAATGTTTACGTTCGGTGATATCTTCGGCAATCCCAGCAATGCGGGTCATTTTACCTTTGTCATTGAACACGCGAAACGTCCGCACCCACACCCAGCGTTTACTCCCGTCGGGACGTAAAATGCGGTATTCTTGTTCAAAGTCTTGTTCACCTTGTAGTTGTTTCCCTAACGCCTCCGCCACGCGATCGCGATCATAAGGATGAATATTATCTAACCAGGTCATCGGCTGGTCGTAAAGACTTTCGCGGGATCGTCCCCAAACTTCCTCATAAGCGGGACTCAGATAAAACATGCGGCTTAAATCGGGCGTGGTTAAAAAGAACACCTCCCGGATATTTTCCGCCAGTTGACGGAATTGTTCCTCTCTCTCGAGTAAGGCGGCTTCTGCTTGTTTGCGATCGCTAATATCCGTATGTGTCCCGACAATTCGCATCACCTTACCCAAGTCATCCCGCAAAACCAATCCTCGTGATAAAAACCAAGGGGTTGAACCATTAGAATGAACCATGCGAAACTCTAATTTCCATTGCGATAGTTCACTAATGAAAAGTCGATCGATGCTGATTTTCACCATCGACTGATCCTCTGGATGAACCCGCGCCATCAAATCATCAAAGCTGGGAGTATCGCGGTCTTCGGGATAGCCAATTAGATGCAGAAATTGGGGAGAATAATAGTAGGTATTGGTTTTAAAGTTAATATCAAAAAGTCCGCTATCATTGGCTTGAATCGCTAGGGCAAACCGTTCCTCACTCTCCCGTAAAGCCGTTTGCGTTTCCTGGCGTTGAGTAATATCTAATGCCATGGACGCAACACCGACAAGATTCCCTTGGCTATCAATTAGAGGCGTATTATACCATTCACAAATAATGGTTCTGCCATCTTTGGTGATATTCTGATTACAGGAACGAGCAACTTGTTTGTCATACCACAGTTTAGCTTTAATCTGTTTAATTTCAGCTTGGGCAGCCGGAGGTACAATTAGGGTAGACGGATGACCTAAGGCTTCGTCTCGACGATAACCAAAAATCCTTTCCGCTGCCGGATTCCAATCAACAATATCCCCTTCTGTATTCCATTCAATCACTGCCAGGGGCGTTTGTTGAACCAAGAGGGCGAGACGTTGATCATTTTTCCGCAACGCCTTCTCCATCTGCTTCTGTTCCACCACTTCGGCTAAGAGTTGGCGATTAGCGGCTTTCAGGGCGGCGGTTCGTTCCTGAAACTGTTGATCTAGATGTGCAACGATATGGCGAGACTGGGTGTCGCGATCGCATAATTCTTGATAAGCCTTGGCGCGATCGCTGACAATGGCGGCGACAATCAGGGCGGTTATGGCGAAGATGGCGATAAACACATCTTGGGAAACGATAACCCGATTAAACGACTCAAACCTCTCAGCCTGTTGCCAAAAGGCGATACTCGCCACTACACCAATACCCAATGTTGTAATCCGTTGACCCCATTGTAGGGCTGACCATAAAATAAACGGAAATAGCAAATACTTTAAGTCAATTTGAACGAAAGACTGATTTAACAACTCGCTTAACTGAGTGGCAAGTTGTTGATAAAACTGGACTCCAATCGGTTCAGAAGCCGTTAGGCTATCACCTGTTACAATAACCGAGGAACTAGCGGGAATCGCGAAAACACCAAACACCAACCTACTCACGATTCCCAATCCAATTAGCCAGACTCCCACCTGCCAGAGAAGTATTGAATTTTGAGTGTTGACTGTTGAGTTTTGGCTTGGTTCGAGGGAATGGTTTTTAGAGGCGGGTAATGGAAATTTCTTTCCGCTATTGATAGTAACGTTTGGACAAAACCCGCCCTGATTAAATGTTGAATCTGGACTTACTTCCTGATCTTGCTTATCTTCTGAGTGAATCACAGAATAACCCTGAGTCAACAGTACAGGCGTAACAATTAAAAGTCCCATCGCATTACTCAACCACCATCGCAGCCAATCCCCTGCACCCCATTCCCCCGCCAAAACTTCACCCAGCAGACGAATTGTGGGACTCACCAAGGAGGATAATAGAACCATACCCACTAGAAATTTGACCACATCCCGGCGACGATTTAACCCTGGATGCATCTGCCAGGATTGAACCAATGTTACACCCCACCAAGCTTGTAGCGTACAGCCTAAACAAGACGCGATCGCAACCGTTCCCGGAATTCCCATCAATAGCGCCCTAGATAACTCAGCCAAAGCCACACCCAGCCACAGATTGCGCCCCAGTAACAAGAGGGCGGCTTGACTAATTCCGGCGGGAATCCAGATCAAGGGGATAATATTCTGATGGCTAAAAATTTGGGCAGTAGCGATATAAATTAGCATCAGGGCTAAGACGTTGAGAAAATATCGTCCTAACGGATAAAGATTCCAGGTTTTGTTCATCGGACTTTCTAATGTTTAAATTATCCAGGATGAATGATTAGATACGCTGTGAAATAAACCCATCAAGCGCTTACTTGGGGCGGATTTATGGGGGCAATCGGGATAGCACCAATACCATTCCCCCAAAACCTATCCTTTCCCCATCCGCCAAGCGGCTACAATCTCAACTCTAAAATCAGATCACCATCGGGGGGAATAGGGAGAGCGATCACCCTTAGAGTTTAACATCTTAACTCAAAGCAATAAATTCAAACTTAAGCTAGGTTCGTAGTCAGCACTTTGGTGTTAAAAGCGTTTGCTCACGAAGGATAAACCTTAAAATGAATGTCGCTGACTTAAGCTGGGTTCGTAAGTACCTGGACATAAATTCTGTACGTGCTACTAAGAAATGTGGTTCTTCGAGAGTATTTATGATCAAAACAGATCAAAAATTTCGGGAATAGGGAACACCTCGACCCTTCGACAGGCTCAGGACATCGCTTCGCTGGGTGTGTCATAGGCAATGGGCAATGGGTTCATTCGCTCTTGGATCAAAAAATCTATCTCGTTTTTCTGGCATAACTCTCTTATTTTGTATGGTGTCGCTTTAGCCTAGCGGAACGTAGTAAATTGTTGCTAAACCAGTTAGCCAGAGATGACTGTGATCTTGATCATATTAATCTCAAAAAAATATCACACTTTACTCTCAACTCCCTCACAAGTTTACCATCTGAATATCACCGGAGTTAAGGACAAGTAACACAGATTACATTTGGACAATGAAGAATAATTTGAATAGTTAAAATACATCAGATCAGATATCTCTCATAATCTCAAATCTGATCCACCTGTTTTCATCTACATATTGGGTCTTGCCATGAACCTTGGGTTTATCAGTCTATACGCGCTTGTTTCGCTTTATTTATTAGTCCCTTGGTTACGCTTTTTTAAACAAGGAAAGGGAATGACACTCCCACAAAAAGTTTTATCGTTACTCACGATTGGTATCGCCACGGTATTTTGGCCTCTTGTTCTCCCGATTGCTTACGTAAAGTTATTGAACGTTACCGGATCACAATCCTAGAGATGTTCTGCTGAACCAAATTAAAAACATTAGTCAGATTGCTTGATCAAGGGTGTATCTAATTAAGCTCAATGTTGTTAAGCTCAATATTACTGGAATTCCAGAGCTGTAACAGAGAATACATAAATATAGCAATTCTAAATGATTCGTGAAAACAGATGAGTCCAAATGATTCGTGAAAACAGATGAGGAGGAAAACCTTACCTAGCCATGATGGCTATTTCACAAATTCTCCAGATATACTATATTGTTCGTGGTCACAAACTGAGCTTTTATCATGCAGAGCGTAACGGAGTCCAGCTCGCCCATCTGGCGCATCTGGCGAGATTCTAGGCTAAAGCTGAGCTTCGCTCAGGAGTGAGAATGACCAACTCGCTCCCGTGCGAAGTATAGAAAATCAAGTAATAATTAGCAAAGTCAATATACGTCTGATATAATAATCTAGACTTTAACAAATTAAGTTTGTTTATGCCGGGAGTTTAAAGATGACACTTTTGCTTATTGGTTTTTACATGTTGGTTGGGTTTTACTTATTAGCCACTTGGTTAAACTTTCTCAAAAGAGGAGCAGGACTATCTCCTCAGCAAAAAGTCTTATCTTTCCTCACTGTTGGTATTGCCACGGTATTTTGGCCCCTTGTCCTGCCCATTGCTTACGTGAAATTATTGGATGCTACAGTATCACAACCACAGAATTATTCCGGTAGAACGTCTTAATTAAGTAAGGTTTAAAATAATCATGTAAACGTTTAATTGAATTTTTCAGGCTGGCTCCCTACCATAAACACAGAAAGTCTTTTTTGTCAACTTTCTGATAGAGTGGTCAGTGAGAGCCATGCTTGAACACTCAGCCAGCGTAAGGCAAGGAGATTGAGCCATTGACAATCGCCAGGAAACTGAGTCCGAGGTAATCGATCATGTCACAACTTATAAAAGCCCAACTGATTTCCACAGATGGTGGGGGAACAATTGATTTTATGTTCAACCCCAACCAGTTAGCATTTAGCCAGCAAATTAACTTAACAAAAAGTAGTGGAGCGCGAACGGGTCGAGGATTACCCAAGGTCAACTTTGCCTATCCTGAACCCGTTACTCTCTCGATTAACGACATTATTTTTGATACCTATGAGACAGGTGAGAACGTCCTCCGCCATCTGAAACCCTTTGAGAAAGCGGTGAATTTTGCTGAGTCGGGGGAAGGAAAGGAAAAACGTCCTCCCACTTATGTGTTTACCTGGGGTTCCCAGGAGTATATTCGGTGTTTTGTTACAAAAGTTGATTATAACTTGACCATGTTTCTGCCCGATGGGACACCGGTGCGAGTGTCGGTTAACTTGACGTTGGAAGAGATTGATGAGTCGGTTTCTCAACCGGGAATGGGAACACCGCAACCCCGTGCTAGTCAGCGTCAGATTGGTGGGCGTTAATGTAGAACGGTACAGGTGGTGAGTAAGGATAGGGCTTGTAGCAGTCGCCTAAATGCCTAGATTTATCGATAATCGATCCAGAGATTTCCACGGAAAAATCTATGGGTCGATTGTTGTCTAATTAGGACATTCCCCTGTTGCCTGTTGCCTGTTGCCTGTTGCCTTTTTACCCAATTTTATTGTCCTAACCTCAATGCGTAATGCTATATAATAGTCACCTGTTGAATTTGGCAGATGAATGCTACATTCATCTTAAACAGGTTATTCAGATTAGTTTACAAAACGTAAAACTAAGGCAAGCGAAACAGGCCGGCAATACACTAAAAAAATCTACCAAACCCCTGCTTTTTGCCTAAATTGTCCCCTTCTCACATCAATTCCCCCTGGGTAAATTCCCAGTCAGCGGCACAACTCAGTGCCAAGTCTTGATTCTAGAGGTTGCCATGGCTGTCACTTACGTAGCTGAACCGATTTTAGAAATTGATGGTCAGTTAGCGTCCAAAGCGTTACTTGACGACATTATTGAAATTGCGGTGGAAGAAAGCCTCCATCTTCCCGGAATGTTTACCTTAGTGATTAAGAATGATTACTTTCCGGGGCGCAGCGAGGATCAATCGTGGCGACATGCTGACTTATTTGAAATTGGCAAAACGATTAAGATAGGTTTCGGGTCAAGTACGACCAAAGCCCAAGAGTTTGAAGAGGAAGAAAGAGATTATGTTCTAGAAGGAGAAATTACAGCGATGGAGTGTCACTTTACCCGTGACTCCGAAGCGCCGATGATTATTCGCGGATACGATATCTCCCATCGACTGTGGCGGGGGCGGTATAATCGCTCATTCCAGAATATGACCGATACCGATATTGTCAAAAAAATTGCTGGGGAAGTGGGGATACCCACAGGTACGATTGATGAAACGGGCGGACCTTATGGATACGGGGATATCAATGGGTCGAATGGTTATGTGTTCCAAGAAAATCAGACCAATCTCGAATTCTTGAGGAAACGCGCCGCCCGCAATGGTTTTGAATTCTTTGTTCAGGATGGTAAATTAAACTTCCGCAAACCTAAAGTGGATGAGTCTTTAGAACTGAAATGGTTAAAAGATGTACATAGTTTTCAGGTTAGAGTCAGTAGCGCCGAACAGGTGAGTGAAGTTGAAGTCCGGGGCTGGGATTATAGTCAAAAACAACCGATTGTAGAGACAGCTAACAAAGGACAGGTCTTTACCGAAACCGAGCATGGTGAAGGCTCTCAAACCAGTACGAGTTTTAAAGGAAAGCCACCCACCCCTAAGATGATTGTAGTGGATCATCCAGTCTTCAATGCTCCAGAAGCAAAGGCAATAGCTCAAGCCGTGTGTGACGAATTAGGAGGAGAATTTGTCCATGCTGATGCGGAAGCTGAAGGAAATCCCCAAATTAGACCGGGGCGAGTGGTGAAACTGAACGATTTGGGTAAGTACAGTGGCGAATACTATGTCACCGAAACCCGCCATCTATTTTACGAACGGGTTTATACTACCGAGTTCACGGTGCGTGGCTTACGGGGAGACAATCTCCCTCCCATTATGTCTCACGAAGCCCCCTTCCATCCCGGGCAAACCCTTCTAATCGGCATAGTTACTAATAATAAAGATCCCAATGGTTGGGGTAGAGTTAGGGTAAAGTTTCCTACCCTAACCGAAGAACACGAAAGCAACTGGGCAAGAATTATTGGCTATGGAATTGGACCGAATCGAGGAAATGATTGCCTCCCAGAAGTAAATGACGAAGTTTTGGTTGGTTTTGAACATGGGGACATCCATCGACCTTATGTATTAGGGGGAATCTGGAATGGCAAGGATAAGCCACCTGAGAGTGTGAATGATACGGTTCATGAGGGCAAGGTGCGTCTGCGAACAATTCAAACCCGGACAGGTCATAAAATGCAGTTTGTTGAAGAAGCCAAAGGTGCCGTTAAAGCGGGTGCGATGTTTAAAACAGTATTTGGTCATATCATCCAGATGAATGATACAGATAAGTGTTTAGAGATTAAAACCGCTGGTGGTCATACGGTACTACTGGATGATAAAAATAAAAAGATAGAAATAAAATCTACGGGTAACCTTTCCATGGTGATGGATGATGGTGGGAAACAAATTCAACTTAAAAGCGGTGGCGGGACTATCACAATGAAGCAGACAACAGGTGAAATTAATATAAAAGCGGGAAGCAAACTAACCCTAGATGCAGCAACTATTGAAATTTCCTCCAAGGGTCCGCTCCCGGTTAAAGGTCTTCCCATTAAGCTTAATTAAAAACCCAGGAGCTGAATATGAGCAAAGCTGCTGCTAGACTTGGTGATCCTGTCGTCCATCCCCTACCCCCTGTCTTGACAGGTGGTCCGGGTAGTTTTGATGTACTCATCGGTGGTAAGCCTGCTTGGAGGGGTATACCAGCCGCATCGGCGGCAGCGTTACAGGTTGCCAAGAAAGCGTCTGATCTAGCGATTAAAACGGCTGAAGCGGCTACCCTCGCCGCCGCTGGCACCCCAGCCGCCCCTGGGTTTAAGGCGGCAGAGGAAACAACCAAGGCGACGGCGGCATCGACGATGGGGAGTATGATTTCTGGCATGGCGATGGGGGCAGATATCCATAGCTGTACGACACCCCTGCCTGTGCCTCCCCACGGACCCGGTGTGGTGATTGACGGTAGTGCCACGGTGCTAATTAATGGACTCCCCGCTTGTCGCATGGGGGATACGATTGTGGAAGCTGTTGGTCCACCGAATAAGATTGCGATGGGTTGTCCCACCGTGTTGATTGGTGATCGAGGTTCAGGTGCAGGTTTAGGTACAGGTTTAGGTACAGGTTTAGGTGGAGGTTCTGCTGGAGGCTCAGATAGCTTTGAGGATCTTATTGACGGAATCGACATTGACGGGGATGAACAATATCAAGAGCAAGTCCGAGAAAACTTACGTGAAATTTACGATACGCCTTCCGGAAAAGAACTGCTAGAAAGTCTACGACAAGCGCGGGATAATGGCAGAAGTCTTACAATTACCGCTCCTAGACCTGGGCGTGGTAATGCATGTGGCTATGATAATCCCCAGGATCGATTTGTCCAATCTAACGGACAGCCAGGAGCAGGAACAAGCGCCACAGTGTATTTTAATCCAAACAGCACAAGCATTGGACCAGATCCCTGGCAACAAAGACCACCAGCAATTGGTCTTGCACACGAACTGATTCATGCTGACGATGCTGCCTATGGTCGTATGCCTATGGGTGACGGAGCGAATGGAGATTTAGCACCTAGCACTGCATCAAACCGAGAGTTACGTGCTGTCGGGCTTCCTCCCTATGAGAATGGTTTAGGAGATGATGCAAGTTACACTGAAAATGCGATTCGGGATGAAATGGGTGAACCACAAAGACCTCATTATTAAGTGGACATTTTTTTTAGTTATTGGTTGTTTTTTGTTGTTCTCAACAACAGGTTGTATGACCACCGCAGCCAAACCAGTGGAATACGATGTTAATTTAAGTCAAGGCTCAAAAATGATAAATTTAAATACGGAAATAATATCCAAAACCAAAACAGAATTTGTCCTAGAATATAAACTAGAAAATAATAGCAAACTTCCAATATACCTGTTTGAAATTTTGTTGACTGGATGGACAAATCAGGGAGTTCCCATAGTAGATGACCAGGAAGTTTACCGTCTAATAATCAATGGTGAGATGGTTTTCTCAAGAAAGGTTATACCAGTACCAGATGACATAGATCTAGAAATAAGGCAATATCCGCTTCTGGTTCGTGTTAATCCGGGACAACAACATATTTCTTCCTTTGAAGTTAAGCTTCCTTGCCGGATTTACGACCCCTATGATTACAAGCCAGAAAAGATAGCGGAAATTAAAGAACTTCCTTGGAGTTTAGAGCTAGGCTATGTAGATGCAAATCAGCAACTGGACGAAAGATTGATGCCTCAACAAACAACCGAAGGGAAACAGGGTTGGATGATTCAATCTTTTAACGAAAGCCATCAGAAGCTGATTCGAGTGTCGGGGAAAGGAACATTGCCTTGTTTGCAGCCTATTTTGGCCAATTAGTTATCGACTGAATAATCTAATTTAATGCTAGATTTGTACTCTCACAAAAAAAAATAGTCTTGATTAATTAGAAAAATAAATCTCTTAAAGATGCCAGACATTACAAATAATCAGCCCCGAGATTATCTGGGTAGGGGACTATCATTTCCCCTACGGGGAAACTTGCAAGGAAGCCTACAACTGAGCGCCGACATCCAGAATATCGAAGAATCGATCGCGCTGATTCTGGGAACCAAGGTGGGTGAACGGGTTTACCGACAAAATTTTGGATCACGCCTGTCTGAACTCGCCTTTGCACCTATGAATACCCAAACGCTTTTGCTGATTCGGGTGTATGTTGAGGAAGCCCTGAAAATGTGGGAACCTCGCATTGTACTGGATGGCGTTTATACAGAACCTGACCCCATTCGCGGTCGGGTCAATATTATTATTGAATATCATCCGAAAGATTCCCATGATACTCGGAGTCTGGTTTATCCATTCTATCTCCAACCGTCTGGGGAGTAGTTGGTCATAGTTCATAATTCATGGTTCATGGGGATAAATGACAAATGACAAATGACAAATGACAAATGACAAATGACAAATGACAAATG
>NZ_JBKHHI010000063.1:0-22543 GCF_046539235.1 Coleofasciculus sp. | reverse complement strand
CGCCCTAAGTCTGGATACGCATACAGTGTAGCGATTTGTCAAAGGGGAACTTCAGCTTAAAATACCACAACAACGGCAATAGTATGTGGGATGAAATGCTGCAACCATCTCACTGGATAGGCGAGCAAAAATGCTAATATTGAGGCTAATGTAAAAACAACTAAAACGGTTTAAAAATAAACAATGACTTTGAAAAAGATCACTACTAATATGATTAAAAGTAAATATCGAATTAATTCACGGTTAGTTAAATGAATCATAAATATAATCGATGCAGTGGGTTTAAGGGCAAAATTATCCCACCTATCCAACGATGGTGCTGTCCTTTGAGACAGGGTATAGCTTTCAGCGGTTTGGCTAAACTAGCCAAACTCGTGGTTGGGAAACATTTCGTCCTAAATAAGTAAGGCGCAGACATTGCCAAACCTGGGTAAACCAGTTTCGCACTTCTGTGGTTGATGAACCGCGATAACGGCATAATAATCCTTGTGCCTGAGTTTGGGTAACTCCCGCTTCTCCTTGGCGCTGGGTTGCTGTCCACAGGCTTCTGGCATTGTCTATTATCTCCGATGATACGGGTTGCCCAATCCAGATCAGCGTTCCGACAATTGGCTGTCCGGCTAATCCATGGGGACTATCGAGTACCGCTTCCCCGCCTGGTAACCACTGACGATCAATCCACAAAGGGCGTCCTTGTTGCCAGATTTCGGTATGCGATCGCCAATCCCCTTGTAAGAACCTCTCCTTCCTAGCGGTACGCCCAAAGCGGGTAATCTCCCAGGCTAACCAACTGGCTCCCGGAGCTAATTCTACCTTCATCTGCTGCTGATAAACAGCACCATTAAATACAATCGTTTCCTGAGGTAACCATTCCAAACAAGCCCCAGCCTCGACTTGGATATGAATCTGTTGTCTCGCCCGTTGTCCATTGCTGCGATAGATTTTACTCGCCGCCGCTGTGGTAATCAAGGCTTGGGCATTATCTTGCAGGTGGATGGTTTGAGACAAGCGATCGCCGCCGACAATACCCCCGGCTGTATGTAAGACTACGGTATGACAAACCCCTTGTCCTTCCGGGTAAAACGGGCGCTGCACCTTCAGAGGGGAAGTTATGCGATCGCGTACTAAGCGGGTTTTACTCTGATCATCGGCATAGACTAACTCTAAACTGCCTTGCCATTCTGTTTTGGTATTAGACATTCAGATGGGGGATCAATGAATTGGTTTTCCACAATGAGGACAAAACTTTGAGGTTCGCTTACGTTTAAACGGGTGTTTCACTTGAAGTTCTTCCGAGAATCCAGACGCTAATATACCAGCAGGTAAAGCAAATAGCCCAATTCCCAGCACCGCTAATATCGCGCCCACTAATTTCCCGATCAGCGTAACTGGATACACGTCACCGTAGCCCACGGTGGTTAAGGTAATCACACCCCACCACATGGACATGGGGATATTCGGGAACGCTTCCGCCTGCGCTTCGTGTTCGGCAAAATAAATTAGACTAGAGGCGCAAAACAACAAGATAAATAAAACAAAAAAAGTTATAATTAATTCTTCTTTTTTTGAACGAATTACTCGTCCTAATGTTCTTAATGACGCTGAATAACGGCTGAGTTTTAAAATCCTAAAAAAGCGGAATAGTCGTAAAGACCTTAAAAATCGCAAATCGGGGAACAGGAGCGGCAGATAAAAAGGGAAAATCGCAATTAAATCGATCAGCATTAAAGGGGTGAACATGAATCTTAACCGTCCCCTGATCGAATGCTTATAGTCCGGATTTACTGTACATATCCAAACTCTTAAGATATATTCCACGGTAAATACGGCAATTGAGACCTCCTCAAAAAGGATAAAGTATTGTCTGTACTGATACCAAATTGAATCAACTGTTTCCAAGGTAAAAGCCATCAAATTGAGGGCAATTAATGTCCAAATAAATATGTCAACTATCTGGCTAGCCGTATCCCTAATGTCCGTCCGCTCTAAGTTTTGATAAATTCGCACCTTAAGTCTGTTTATCATGGCGTCTTTTGCTGAGGGATGATGGATAAAAGACTAATGATTCATTGAATCTATGAATTATGACTTATGAATTATGCAATTTCATGTCCTATTTCTTGTTCTTTAACCTAGCTGACCGGGATAAAATAGAGTACGACCAATAACAAATGACATAAGACAAAATTTTTCAAAGTTGATGAAATGGTTCCCAATCTAGAACATCTTCTAACAACGCTCGGTAACCCATCACATTGGGATGAAGTCCATCTGAAGACAGTTGCTTTGTCCACCAAGGTGTTCCTCGATTCATCCAGACATCAAAAATATCCAGATAAGGAATCTGGCGTCTCAGACAAGCCAGACGGGTAGCTTCTTTGTAGCGGTACTGATCAGCATGAGTATAGTAGAAGCAATCCAGAAAGGGCATCTTCGTCTCATCGACAGGAACCATCCCCACAAATAGAACGGGACATAAGCGCTGGGCTTGGTTGAGTAGATTTGCCAGTTCCTGTTGAAAGTTATCAAAGTCTGTATAATTACGACCCGTGGGGCGTCCGACACGGGCAGAATCATTCACACCTACAGACAAAATTATGGCATCAGGGACGCGATTTTTCAGTTCACCCCGACGGCGAAACTCATGTTCGAGACGTTCTTCGACTTGCTTGACACCATCACCTCGGACGCCCAAATTGTAGAGGATATGACCGGGACTATCGGGTAACATGTATTGGCGTCGCAGCCGTTCAACCCAGCCCCCACCTTCGGGATCACCAAATCCATAGATCAGGCTATCGCCCAAGACAACCAGTTTAAGGGGATGTCTTGGATTTCGATGGGAGGGATGAAGACTAGGAGCAACGATGGTTTGCATAGACAATTGTAGTTCGTCAGGTGTTTGTTAACAAATCGATACATTTGCAGGAATTGATACAATGTTACCTTATCGGAGGCTCACGTCATACTCGCTAGATTTTCTGTGTTAGCCAAGCCGGACGTTAGCCAAAGCCCAGTTAAGATTCATCATTGAGAAACCTTTCTCCCCACAGACCATGATTCAAGCCTTACCTAAACCTGTAACATTCGATGAATTTATTGCTTGGTATCCGGAGAAGTCAGAACACCATTATGAACTTCACAATGGAGTAATTATTGAAATGCCTAAACCCACGGGAAAACATTCGCGGATAGCAGGTTTCCTTATCGCCGAACTAAACTTTGAAATCAGAAGGTCTTCACTGAATAGTTTTATTCCCAAGGAATGTGTGATTAAACCCATCCCTTATGAGTCCGGATATGAACCGGATGTTATTGTGTTGAATTATCAAACTATAGGAGGAGATCCCCGATGGGAACGAGAATCTATCATTACTCAAGGGTCTTCTGCACGTTTGGTGATTGAGGTCGTTTCGACTAATTGGAGTGATGATTATGCGCTGAAGCTGGAAGACTACGAGGCGATGGGTATTCCTGAGTATTGGATTGTTGACTATCTGGGGTTAGGAGGGAGGCGCTATATTGGCAACCCAAAACGACCGACATTTAGCGTTTATCAACTCATTGACGGTGAATACCAGGTGACTCAGTTTAGGGGAGATGACCGCGTTGTTTCACCCACATTCCCTGATCTAAATTTGACGGTTCAACAGGTTTTTCAGGCGGGAGAGTAATTTTTGATACAAAAAAATCTTGGATAGCGGTTTTTTATTTGCTTAGCTAGAGTTGCTAGAGCTATCTTACATACATAATGTCCAACAAGTTAACTAACGGCAAAGTGACAGATCAAACAAATTCCCTGGTCAAAGAAAAAGAAAAAGTGAAAACTGACAAAGGCAAATCCAAGAAATTGAAGAAGAAAGTTTACACACGGGAATTGCGCCGGCTACAGGTTGAGTTAGTCAAATTGCAGGAATGGATTAAACAAAAAGGATTAAAAGTCGTCGTCGTGTTTGAAGGGCGGGATGCAGCAGGCAAAGGCGGCACAATCAAACGGATTACGGAATGTTTGAATCCCCGTGTGTGCAGAGTTGTGGCGCTGGGTACGCCCACAGAACGAGAGAAAACCCAATGGTATTTTCAACGCTATGTGCCATATCTGCCAGCAGCCGGGGAGATGGTACTGTTTGACCGCAGTTGGTACAATCGAGCGGGTGTGGAACGAGTGATGGGGTTTTGCACGGATGAAGAGTATCAGGAGTTTTTGCGATCGTGTCCAGAATTTGAATGCATGATTCAGCGATCGGGAATTATTCTGATCAAGTATTGGTTTTCCGTGAGTGACGACGAGCAAGAACGCCGTTTTATTCAACGCATGGAAGATCCAACCAAGCGCTGGAAACTCAGTCCCATGGATTTAGAGTCTCGCGCTCGCTGGGTGGAGTATTCTAAAGCCAAGGATGAAATGTTTGCGGCGACGGATATTAAGCAATCGCCTTGGTATGTGGTGGAAGCCGATGAAAAAAAACGCGCTCGTCTCAATTGTATTTCTCATTTGTTAAGTCTGATTCCTTATCAGGATTTAACACCAGATCCGATTGAGTTACCTCCCCGACAGCCGGAATCGGAGTATCACCGTCCGCCTATGTCTACACAAACCTTTGTCCCAGAGATTTTCTAATGTTTCGGTGTAGAGTGTGGGGGGGATGAGGGAGATGAGGGAGATGGGGAGCTGGGGAGGTTAACTCAAAACTTTACCTTCCCTGTTCCCTATTCCCTAAATCTGAAAGCGATCGCCTAAATAATACTGACACACGAGGGGATTATCGTAGAGTTAACGATTAGAGGCTAATTCACAGGTCGTTTCTAAATATTTACGGAAAAATATCCTTATGGTTTTTGGAGGATGATATTTACCTTAGACTGAGATATAATACCAGGTACATTTTCTTGGTCGAATCAATGGTTGCAGTTCAGCAAACGCACCTAGTTTGACGAGTTGTCTGGCAAGGGCGATCGTCCTAAACTATACTTATCTAGACTTATCTAGCTAAAAATCAAATTGGGTGGCTAAACATGCAACGTACAGTTCCTGGGTTAGCGACGGTTTTAGCGATCGCCGTCCATATTCCCTTAGTCGGCTGCAATCCGGCTTCTAACGATATCTCGGGAACCCAAGGGGCTGAATCGGGACCCACGCTGACGGTGACCGATGCGTTAGGGCGAGAGGTGCAGGTTCCTCAACCTTTGGAACGGGTGGTGGCTTCGGGTTCCGGGGCGCTGCGATATCTGACCTATCTCCAGGTTCAGGATCGAGTTGTGGGAGTGGATGATAATGAGATGGAAGGGCGATCGCAGCAACGACCTCGTCCTTATCGCCTGGCTAATCCTCAGTTTGGTGAGTTACCCCTCATCGGCGAGTTTCGGGGGAAAGACAATCCCGAACAACTGATCGCCATCGGGCCACAAGTTATTTTCAAGGTGGGAGTTGGCTCTGAGGCGGAAGTCGAACAGCTTGAGCAACAAACCGGGATTCCTGTGATTGCTATCAATTACGGGGATTTAGCAACTGATCGCGCACTCATGTATGAAACCTTTGACCTCATCGGTGAAGTGATGGGAGTCAGCGATCGCGCCGAGGCGTTACAAGACTATATTGAGTCGATTCTTGCTGATGTGGAACAGCGAACCGCCAATATTCCTGAGGATGAAAAACCCACAGTTTATGTGGGTGCAATTGCCCAAACCGGACCGCAAAACTTCCAATCCACGGAACCAGCTTATGCTCCTTTTGTGTTTTTAAATGCCCGGTCTGTGGCGGCGGAGTTGGGAACGGAATATGCCAGTGTGGATAAGGAAAAAATCATCGAGTGGGACCCCCAGATTATCCTCGTGGATGCGGCGGCGTTTTTTACCTCCCCTTCCGCCTTTGATGAACTGAGAACTGACCCTAGCTATCAACAACTGACGGCGGTGGAACAGGGACAGGTGTATGGGGTCTGGCCGTATAATCTTTATAATGCCAATCTGGAGAATATTCTGATCAATACCTATGGGATTGGTCAGATTCTCTATCCCGAGCAATTTGAGGATATCGACTTACCGGATAAAGCCGATGAGATTTTGTCATTTTTTGTCGGTGAACCCCTCTACGACAGCTTGATCGAGTTATACCAAGTTGACTATAGCCAAGTCGAACTGTAACGGGTATGCCGATTCTGAAGCCAAAACCTCAACCCTCCTCGGAAACCTCGTCGATCACTCAAACCTATCAAACCTATCTTCGCAGAAAATACCTAATTCTCGCCTTCGGAGCCAGCTTAGTTTTGCTGATTTTGGTGGTTTCTCTGCTCACTGGCTCGGTGGAAATTGCCCCCAAGGAGTTGCTTCAGGTGCTCTCGGGAACGCCGCAGGGGAATTTAACCACGATTATCTGGAATATCCGCTTACCTCGGAGTCTGGCGGCGATCGCCGTCGGGAGTGGCTTGGCGCTGGCGGGGGTGGCCATGCAGAGTATTCTACGCAACCCCCTCGGTTCCCCGTTTACCCTAGGGATTGCTAACGCCGCGGCTTTTGGCGCCGCCTTGTCCATTATCGTCTTGCAGGCGGGAGAGGTGAGTATTCGTAGTGCTACGGGAATTACGATTAATAATCCCTGGACAACTACAATATCAGCGTTTCTGGCGGCTTTGATCGCGACGGGGATGTTACTGGCGATCGCCCGCTATAAACGAGCCTCTCCAGAAGTCATGATTCTCGTGGGAGTGGCGATTAGTTCCCTATTCTCCGCCGGGACAATGTTCCTACAGTATTTTGCCGATGATGTTCAACTCGCGGCTGTCGTCTTTTGGACATTTGGCGATTTAGGGCGAGCCACCTGGCGGGATTTGGGATTTATGGCGGTGGCGGTGGTTCTATCAAGTCTCTATTTTTGGCTAAATCGTTGGAATTATAATGCGATTGATGCTGGCGATGAAACGGCTCTAGGTTTAGGGGTTAATGTGGCTCAAGTTCGCTTGATTGGCTTGATTATCTCCTCTCTGATTACGGCGTTAATGGTTTCATTTGTAGGGGTCATTGGTTTTGTGGGTTTGGTGGCTCCCCACATGATGCGTCGCTTGGTGGGTGATGATTTACGCTTTCTGATTCCCGCAACCGCCCTCGGAGGTGCTAATCTTTTATTACTGTCCGATATTGTCGCTCGAACTCTGCTCTCTCCCCAAGTTTTACCCGTGGCGATTCTCACGGCATTTATGGGCGCACCCCTGTTTATTTATTTACTCATTCAGGGATATAGAAGCGTTTAATTTTTAGCTATTATACTAATGTTACGAAATTCATCTGGCTTTTAGGGTATCGCAATCGAAGATTAGCTTAAGACAGTCTAGTTAGGCAGGGAACCACCCACTTGCGGACTTTTATCTGTCCCCTACTCCCTTCTTTCCCCTATTGCTTCTTGCCTTATTTTCCCCTACTTTTTGTCCGATCTAAACTAGCTATTGTTATATGGTCTTGACGGTTAAAAATCTAAATTTTAGCTATCGCAAATCTCGCCTGCTCAAAGAGATTAAATTTGAATTAAAGCCGGGTCAAGTTTTGGCGATTTTAGGACCAAATGGGGTGGGAAAAACAACCTTGCTTAAATGTCTTAATGGTATCCTTAAACCCCAAACTGGTAAGATTTACCTCAATAATCAATCGATTCTTCAGTATTCTCGACAAAAGCTGGCTCAAACCTTTGCTTATGTGGCTCAACGGACTGAGGTGGGCGATATGACGGTGTTTGATGCGATTTTACTCGGTCGTCGTCCTTATATTCGTTGGGATGTTTCTGCCTCAGATTTAGAGAAAGTTGAACGGGTCATTGAACGGTTAAACTTGCAGTCTCTGATGTTACGTTCCGTGCGTGAATTGAGCGGCGGGGAATTACAAAAAGTGGCGATCGCCCGCGCCTTAGTCCAAGAACCCCAGATTCTCTTATTCGATGAACCCACCAGTGCGTTAGATCTAAAAAATCAAATCGAAATTCTAAGTTTAATTCGAGAAACCGTCATCTCCCAGCAACAGTCTGCTTTACTGACACTCCATGATCTAAATTTAGCCTTACGCTTTGCTGACCGCTTTCTATTTCTCAAAGAGGGGCGGATTTTTTCCCTCGGCGGCTATGACTCAATCACGCCAGATCTGATTGAATCCGTTTATGAAGTTCCTGTTTTAATTCAGTACTATCAAAATTATCCTTTTATTGTTATTGAATAATTGTTTGACTTGGAAATGACGGACTTATATCAGTTGACGATGAGTGCTTGTTATCTGGGGGAAGGGTTTTGGAACTGTTTGTCCGTAAGTTTCCTCCCGGATTTGGCGATGCGATCGCCTTTGGCTGGGAAACAGCCATTGATTATCTGGAAAACTTGCGCTTCACCCCCAGCCAATTACAGGAGTTGCGGGAAACGGGGATTTTATCGCAGACGAGCGATCGCATCTGGGATGTACTAGCCAACTTCCGCTTTGAGGGAGATGTTTGTTCGCATCGACTCCGGCGATATCGTCGCCCTTTTTAGCAGTGGCGACATGGATGAATGGGAAATCGCCAGACTCTTAGGGGAAGGTGCAACCCTGGATGGCTATGGAATTGGCACAAAATTGGTATCCGGGGAACGCCCCTACCTTTTGTCTATTCCCTGTTCCCTGTTCCCTAACCAAGGACAAATGACGTAGCTTGCTTCTCGCTTAGCGAGTATGACGAATGACAAAATCGATTGACAGCGATCGCACCTGCTGCACATAATGGTGATTTGTGTAAACTTTAGCGCGTATAATAAACCCTTGGCTAACGTTGTTGTAATCGGTGCCCAATGGGGCGATGAAGGAAAAGGTAAAGTCACCGACTTACTAAGCAAGTCCGCAGATGTCGTCGTCCGTTACCAGGGGGGGGTCAATGCGGGACATACCGTTGTGGTTCAGGGTCAAACCTTTAAGCTGCACCTGATTCCCTCTGGGATTTTATATCCAGAAACAGAATGTATTATCGGATCGGGGACAGTAATTGACCCCCAAGTTCTGATTGGTGAACTCGACCAACTTGAACAGTTAGGCATTTCTACCCAAAAGCTGCTCATTTCCGAAACAGCTCACGTCACTATGCCTTACCATAGGCTAATCGACCAAGCATCGGAAGAGCGACGGGGTGACCATAAAATTGGCACCACAGGTCGGGGAATTGGTCCGACTTACGCGGATAAATCAGAGCGCATCGGTATTCGGGTTGTCGATTTGATGGACTCGGATATTCTGCGAAAACAGCTTAATTGGACAATTAACTATAAAAATGCTGTTATAGAAAAACTCTATAATTTACCGCCCCTCGACCCCGCTACTGTGATCGAGCAGTATCTAGCTTATGCTGAACGATTACGTCCTCATGTTGTTGACTGTTCCCTCAAAATTTATGATGCGATTCAACAACGACGCAATATCTTATTTGAGGGGGCGCAAGGGACGTTACTTGACCTAGACCATGGAACTTATCCCTATGTCACCTCTTCCAACCCAGTAGCGGGTGGTGCTTGTGTGGGTGCAGGGGTAGGACCGACGATGATTGATCGGGTTATTGGTGTCGCTAAAGCCTATACAACCCGTGTCGGTGAGGGACCATTTCCCACCGAACTCCATGGCGAACAGGGACAACTACTGTGCGATCGCGGCGCGGAATTTGGTACAACAACCGGGCGTCGCCGTCGCTGCGGTTGGTTTGATGCAGTCATTGGTCGCTATGCGGTTCGCATAAATGGGATGGATTGTCTGGCAATCACCAAGCTTGATGTTCTTGATACCCTAGAAGAACTAAAGGTTTGTGTCGCCTACGAAATCAACGGTCAACGCTGTGAGGATTTCCCCAGCAATGCACGTCGGTTTGCTCAGTGTCAACCCATCTATAAAACTCTACCCGGTTGGCAACAATCCACCGTTCACTGTCGGACATTGGAAGATTTACCCAAGCAGGCGCTGGCTTATCTAAAATTCCTAGCAGAACTGATGGAAGTGCCGATCGCACTCGTGTCTTTAGGTGCTAGCCGTGACCAGACTATCATCGTAGAAGATCCCATCCATGGACCTAAACGAGCATTACTCGACGCTAATGGTATCCCAGTAACATCGGGATAAGTTGTTTTATGTCTTATGTCATAACATAAGACGAATGATTGCCAAAAAATCGCCAACACCAATACTTGAACCAAAAGATTAGCTATGGAAGTTAAAGTTGAATGTCACAAGCGAGCCGAGGGAAGTAAGCCCACAGCCTTACGTAGAGAGGGTTTAATCCCAGCAACACTCTATGGTCACAAGGGGGCTGAATCCGTCGCTCTCACGGTTGAAGCTAAAGCCGCAGAAACTTTACTCAAGCAGGCTGATATTAACCATACCGCTGTTCAGGTCAACATTCCTGACCTATCTTGGAATGGAAAAGCACTGCTGCGAGAAGTACAAACTCATCCCTGGAAGCCTATCCTCTATCACCTCAGCTTTTTCTCTGTGGCAACTCAGGATACCATCCAGATATCCTTACCTGTAAATTTGGTCGGAACGGCTTTTGGCGTGAAGCAAGGCGGTATTCTAGAACATGTCATGACTGAACTTCAAGTTGAATGCGCTCCGGATAATATTCCAGAAGCTATTGAGGTTGATATCTCCAACTTGGATATCGGTGCTAGCTTGCATGTTCATGAAATTCTATTGCCAGGAGGTGCTACGGCGATGGATGATCCCCAACGACCGGTGGTTAATATCCTGGGTACAACCACTATGGCGGCTGAACCTACTGCCGAGGAAGAGGAACAACCAACATCGCTATTATCTGAAGAAATTTAACCTTAAGGTAATTGTTTTTCGAGCCAGGGAACATAAGATTATCCCTGGCTTTTTTGTTATTTGTTATATCTACGTACATCAAATTATATGTCACAAAGCACTATTTCAAATCTAATTGACCAAATGAAGCAACCGGATTTTTATCCTCATCCGGTTAAAACACCGATTGAACTGATTCAGACTCATGTGTCTTACGTATTTCTAACTGGGGATTATGCCTATAAAGTCAAGAAAGCGGTTAACTTTGGGTTTTTAGATTTTTCCACGTTGGAGAAACGAGAGCATTTCTGTTGGCAAGAGTTGCAGATGAATAAACCCCAATCACCGGAGATTTATCTGGACGTGTTGCCGATTAGTCAAAAGGGCGATCGCTTGATTCTAGGGGATGACTCTCAGCCTGTAGAGTATACTCTGAAAATGCGCCAATTTCCCCAAGATGCCTTGTTTAGCACGCGCTTCGAGCAAGGCAAATTGACGGCAACGGATATGGAGAACCTGGGACGAGTTGTGGCTGAATTCCATGCTCAAAGCCAAACCAATGACTACATCCGCAGTTTCGGTACACCTGCCAAAATTCGTGAGGCGTTTGACGAAAATTATCAGCAAACGGAAAACTATATTGGTAGGGCGCAAACCCAAGAGCAATTTCAAGAAACGAAACAATTTAGCGATCGCTTTTTTGCCCAACGAGAGGCGTTATTAGAACAACGCTTAGAAAATAACCGGATTCGGGAATGTCACGGGGATTTGCACCTGAGAAATATTTGCCTGTGGCAGGATAAGATTCAACTGTTTGATCGGATTGAATTTAATCAACCGTTCCGCTTTGTGGACGTTATGTACGATATCGCCTTTGTGGTGATGGATTTGGATGCGCGGGGGGCTAAGGAGTTGGGGAATGTGTTTCTCAATACCTATTTGGAGCAAACCGGAGATTGGCAAGGGTTACAGGTATTGCCATTGTACTTAAGTCGCCAAGCCTACGTGCGGGCGAAAGTCACCTCATTTTTACTCGATGATCCGGCTGTTCCGGAGGAGACGAAGCAAGACGCCGCGAAAACAGCAGCCGATTATTATCGACTGGCTTGGGACTACACGAAAACGAATTCCGGACAAGTCGTGATTATGTCAGGCTTATCGGGTTCGGGGAAAAGCACAGTAGCGCGACAATTGGCGCAGCAGTTGGGGGCGATTCACCTGCGATCTGATGCAGTACGTAAACATTTAGCGGGTATTCCGTTGGATCAAAAAGGACCTGACCAACTTTATACCCCCCAGATGAACCAGAAAACTTACGATCGCCTGTTAGAATTGGGCATCATGTTGGCACAGCAAGGCTTTCCGGTGATTCTTGATGCGAAGTACGATCGACAGGCATTTCGAGGGGATGCGATCGCCAAAGCACAGGCACATCAGTTACCCTTACGAATTCTACACTGCATTGCCCCCATTGAAGTCCTACGCGATCGCCTCTCATCCCGCACTGAAGATGTATCCGATGCAACGGCGGATTTACTCAGTCGCCAACAAGCCACGGCTGAACCCTTCACTGAGGCGGAACAATCCCTAGTCACGACAGTGGACACGACTCAAAATTGGCAATCTCAATTAGAAAAAATGACCTTGACTTAAGGTTCAAGGAAGAGAAAATAGCCACACCAGACACAGCGATTCTTCTGTACCTGGTGTGGTTTCTATCTGTCCATAGATCGGCAATCACTGAGGATGCGCCCGATTAAGCGTGACATTCACAACCAGAATGCCCACAGCCAGCTCCGTTGGGATGACCGTTAGCGCAAGCGTCGCTACAGTAATATTTGCCGTCTTTTTGCACGGCTGAATCGGTACTCACCATGCACACGCAGGAATCACAGGCACATTGCGTTTGAGTGGCAGTTGTCATCTTTCTTTCCACTATAGAGTTTGACTCAATATCTGAACAAGTATTCAGATATTTTTTTTAGCATAACACCTGAATGGTCATTCAGATATTAAATTTTCCTTAAAAGCCTAAGCTGTCATGTATTTAAATTACCTAGCTGTTGCGATCGCCGTAACACTGATTTCACGGATGCGAGAGAAACGGTAGCGGTGGGAAGTGAGAGGTGAGCATCCACTGATTTCACAGAGGCGTTAGTTCTCAATAGCCAGAAGATGTAAGAATTGTCGGGATATTATTAAGTCCTCTGTGTCCATCTGTGTGCTTCACGATTGAGTCTTCTTTGTAGTGTCATTCAATCGGTGTAATCTGTGTTGCCCAAAATCCCCTAAGTCATCAAACCCCAACATAACTGCCGCGACGAATTTCCCTCAGACCATATAAAATAAACAGGATTCAAGAATAGTCACGCAATCACCGACACTTATGCCTCGCCGCGACGATCTTCACAAAATCCTGATCTTGGGTTCTGGTCCCATTGTTATTGGACAAGCCTGTGAGTTTGATTACTCTGGCACTCAGGCGTGTAAAGCCCTCCAGCAAGAAGGCTATGAAGTGATACTGGTTAACTCCAATCCAGCCACAATCATGACCGACCCAGAAACCGCAGACCGCACCTACATTGAACCCCTGACTCCGGAAATTGTGGAGAAGGTGATTGCCAAAGAACGACCAGATGCCCTATTACCGACGATGGGGGGTCAAACAGCCCTGAATATTGCCGTTACTCTGGCAAAAAACGGTGTTCTCGACAAATACGGCGTCGATCTCATTGGTGCTAAACTCGACGCCATCGAAATGGCAGAAGACCGCCAGCTTTTCAAAGAAGCCATGGGACGCATTGGTATCGGAGTCTGTCCTTCAGGAATCGCCAGTAACTTGGATGAAGCCAAAGCCCTTGCCCAACGCATAGGCACTTACCCCCTGATTATTCGTCCAGCTTATACTTTAGGCGGTACAGGTGGCGGTATTGCCTATAACCAAGAAGAATACGAAGAAATGGCACAAGTGGGGTTAGACGCCTCCCCCGTTTCTCAAATCTTAGTCGAACAGTCCCTGCTGGGATGGAAAGAATATGAGTTAGAAGTGATGCGGGATCTCGCCGATAATGTTGTCATTATCTGCTCAATCGAAAACCTTGACCCCATGGGAGTCCACACCGGCGACTCGATTACCGTAGCCCCCGCCCAAACCCTCACCGATAAAGAATATCAGCGACTCCGGGATTACTCGATTCAAATTATCCGCGAGATTGGCGTGGAAACGGGTGGCTCAAATATTCAGTTTGCCATCAATCCAGTTACCGGGGACGTGATTGTCATTGAAATGAACCCCCGTGTTTCCCGCAGTTCTGCTCTCGCATCGAAAGCTACAGGGTTCCCCATCGCTAAATTTGCGGCGAAGTTAGCGGTGGGATATACCTTGGATGAGATTCCCAACGACATTACTCAGAAAACCCCCGCCTCCTTTGAACCCACGATCGACTATGTGGTTACCAAAATTCCCCGGTTTACCTTTGAGAAATTCCCCAACGCTAAACCCGTACTCACCACCCAGATGAAGTCCGTGGGGGAAGCAATGGCAATTGGACGCACGTTCCAAGAATCCTGCCAAAAAGCCCTGCGTTCTCTGGAAATCGGACGCTACGGGTGGGGATGCGATCGCGCCGAGAAACTTCCCTCCCTGGAACAAGTACGTTCTGGCTTACGGACACCCAACCCTGACCGCATCTTTACCCTGCGTCACGCTTTACAATTAGGCATGACCGTCGCAGAAATTTATGAACTCACGAGTATTGACCCTTGGTTTCTGGATAAGTTTGCTGATTTACTCGAAACTGAAAAATTCCTCAAGCGCACTCCCTTAAAAAGCTTGACAAAAGAGAATCTTTGGGATGTAAAGCGTCAAGGTTATAGCGATCGCCAAATTGCCTTCGCCACCAAAACAACGGAAGATGAGGTGCGGACGTATCGCCAGCAACTGGGGGTTGTCGCTGTTTACAAAGTGGTGGATACCTGCGCCGCCGAATTTGAAGCATTGACGCCCTATTACTATTCCACCTACGAAGAAGAAACTGAAGTCATCCCCTCCGATAAGCGCAAGGTGATGATTCTCGGTGGTGGACCCAACCGGATTGGACAGGGGATTGAGTTTGACTACTGCTGCTGTCATGCGGCTTATTCCCTTGCCAAAGAAGGGTTTGAGACGATTATGGTCAACTCCAACCCCGAAACCGTTTCCACAGACTACGACACCAGCGATCGCCTTTACTTTGAACCCCTGACTAAAGAAGATGTTCTCAACATCATTGAAACCGAAAAGCCAGAAGGGATTATTATTCAGTTTGGTGGTCAAACCCCGCTAAAACTAGCAGTCCCTCTGCAAGAATTTTTGAGTGATCCAGACATCCAAGCCTCACTGTCCACAAAAATCTGGGGTACCTCTCCCGACTCGATTGATATAGCCGAAGATCGGGAACGCTTTGAGAAAATCCTGCGCCAACTGGATATCAAACAGCCCCCCAATGGCATCGCCCGCAGCTATGAGGAGGCGTTGGACATCGCCAAGCGCATCGGCTACCCGGTGGTAGTGCGTCCCTCCTACGTCCTCGGTGGACGGGCAATGGAAATTGTCTATTCTGACCTGGAGTTGGAACGGTATATGACCTTTGCGGTGCAAGTGGAACCGGAACACCCGATTCTGATTGATAAGTTCTTGGAAAACGCGATTGAGGTGGATGTGGATGCGATCGCGGATCATACCGGTCGGGTGGTGATTGGTGGCATCATGGAACATATTGAACAAGCCGGGATTCACTCCGGGGACTCGGCTTGTTCGATTCCGTTTATTTCCCTGAGTCCCACAGCAATGGAAACTATTCGCACCAGTACCCATCAATTAGCCACAAAGTTGAAAGTCATCGGCTTGATGAATATCCAGTTTGCGGTGCAAGGGGAAACCGTTTACATCCTGGAAGCCAACCCCAGGGCGTCGCGTACCGTTCCCTATGTCTCCAAAGCCACCGGTGTCCCGCTAGCGGCTTTGGCTTCCCGGATCATGGCAGGAGAAACCCTAGAAGACCTCGGTTTAACCCAGGAACCTCAACTCCAGCACATTGCCGTAAAAGAAGCCGTCTTGCCCTTTGATAAATTCCCTGGCACCGATGTCATCCTCGGACCAGAAATGCGGTCTACCGGTGAAGTGATGGGGATTGATACGGACTTTGGTAAAGCATTTGCCAAGGCAGAATTAGCCGCTGGTCAGCGTTTACCCCTGTCGGGTACTGTTTTTGTCTCCACCAATAACCGGGATAAAGCCAATGTTGTCCCCGTGGTTCAAGATTTGATGGACTTGGGCTTTAATGTGATTGCCACGGAAGGGACACGCAAAGCCCTTAAGGATCATGGCTTGCAGGTTGATTTGATCCTGAAACTGCATCAAGGACGTCCCCATGTCTTGGATGCGATTAAAAATAAGCAGATTCAGTTGATTATTAATACCCCAACCGGAGAAGATGCCCAAGCCGATGGTCGGTTAATTCGGCGCACCGCATTGGCTTACAAGATCCCAATTATTACCACGATTGCTGGTGCAAAGGCAACAGCCGGGGCAATTCGTTCATTGAAGTCTCAGCCTTTAGATGTGAAAGCGTTGCAAGACTACATTAACGAGACTCAGTAAGCAGTGATCGGTATCAACAATGTCCGGTGACCAATGAACCGTTATCGGACGTTGCGGATCACAAAATAACTGCCTAAAGTTCAATCCGGGTTTGACTGCAATTGTCTAAATGCCAGCCAATCTAATGGAATTTAGGCGAAAACAGAGATTGGGTTCAGGGAGAATGTATTTGTATATACTTAAAAAAAAAGAATCTCCTGATAAATTCTTAAACAAATACGAATTGACCTGAGTTAAAATTACACTGGAAGAAAAATAGACGTAAAATTGGGGTAAGTTGGGTTGTAGAGAGTCCGTGATAGGTAAACTCGCGTTGTCTGAACCGACAGCATCGGTATCCTATACTGCCATTTCCTGATAGTGATATCAACTCGGTGTGGAAAATGTGACCTCGACAACAAACAGCAGGAGCAATCCTAAATCATAATCATTCCACCGTAGAATACAGTGTAAGTCATAAACTGCTGCCCCATCGGTCAAATCGCCCAAAGTTAATTAATAGTTAAGCAGATTGTGAATCGCGATGGCTGTATCGGTTTCTCAGGCGGCAACATGTCCCAACAGCACTCAAATTCCGGTGTCTTTGAAATCTCCTCCCATAACACCTATTCCGGATACTCTGGTGATCACCTATCTCCAGATGACCGATCCGACCCAATTCCGTCCGGCGTATCTTAACTACCCGGATGGGATCAAAATGATGTGTATGGATACGCCTGATGTTGCCTTCTATCGTTTCCTGTACAGTACCGTGGGCAAACCCTGGCGTTGGCGCGATCGCTTATCCTACTCGGATGAAGAACTGCAAGAGATTCTAACTACACCTAAAACCAGTATTCATGTCCTCTATGTCAATGGTGCGCCCGCTGGATACATTGAGTTGGTCAAGCGTCGAGAGGGACCGTCGGGCCGGTTCTACTCGACAGAAATTGTTTATTTTGGTTTGCGCGAAAACTATCTCGGGCGGGGGTTAGGCAAGCATTTACTCAGCCATGGCATTGCTTACGCTTGGAATAAAGGCACACAACGCCTCTGGATTCATACCAGTAATCTGGATAGCCCCTACGCCCTGGATAATTGCATTAAACGGGGCTTTAAAATCTATCGGATTGAGAAAGAACCTATGCCAGAACTTTATCGGGAACCTTAAGGGGTTGTAGAGACTCCTCATGCTACGTCTGGGAGATGGGGGAGATGGGGGAGATATACCGTAGGGTAGGCAATGCCCACCAACCTTAAGTTAGTGCCATTGAATCAGAGATATTGTCTTCGCTTCCTAGAACTACAGCATCAGCGACCAATGCGGAAGTGGCAGAGAAATGGCACAATATTGGTCTGTCGATCTGCCAAAGTCTCAAGCGTAATGGATTAAGGTAGAGAGATAGTTTGATCATTCCCCACCCGATCAGGGTTAGCCATTTCCTTCGCTATCAGTCAACTAATGTACCCATTGCCGTTCAGTTACCGTAGTTAAGCACGAGAGTCAGTGTGAGAGCCTAGAGTTCAGCCTAGCTGTTCGTTCCCTGCCAGTTAGGGAAGATTCTCCTTTTCGATTGTCAGGTGTACATTTACTAATCTGGGAAACATTGCCAACAATGTCTCCAAGCCAATACTACAGCATCACCCACCGACTATGCAGACTATCGAAAAGACAGAAACCAAACTCCTAGAGCTGAAAACCCGCCTGAGTGAGATTAATGATATCGAAGCCGCCGCGTCTCTGTTGTATTGGGATCAGGCAACCTATATGCCGCCCAAAGGCGCAGCCGCTCGCGGACGACAGTTAGCAACGTTGCAACAAATTTCCCATAGTAAATTTATTGATCCAGCTATGGGTGAGCTTCTAGAGGACTTACGTTCCATAGAAACCCGTTTTCCCTACGATTCGGATGAAGCCAGTTTAGTGCGGGTTACCCGCCGCAAATATGAGCGGGCGGCGCGGGTTCCGGCCACGTTTATGGCAAAATTTTCTCGCCATCGTACCGATACTTATGGGGCTTGGGTTGCTGCACGCCCGGAAAATAATTTTGCCGCCGTTGAACCTTATCTGGAAAAAACCCTGGAGTTGAGCCGGGAATTGGCAAACTTTTTCCCAGGGTACGATCATATTGCCGATCCGTTAATTGATTTTGCCGATTATGGCATGCAAGCTGGCTTTTTGCGATCGCTGTTTGCCCAGTTGCGAGACGAATTGGTGCCGATTGTGGAAGCGATTACCGCTCAACCGATGACGGATGATCGGTGTTTGCATCAGTATTATCCGGCTCAAGATCAGTTAGCCTTTACCTTAAAAATCATTGAGCAGTTGGGGTATGACTTCCAACGGGGACGACAAGATCAAACCCATCACCCCTTTATGATTAACTTCTCTACAGAGGATGTGCGGATTACCACTCGCGTCTACGACAATGACTTAGGACAGGCGCTGTTTAGTAGTATTCATGAAATGGGTCATGGGTTGTATGAACAAGGGATTAGCCCCACTTTGGAAGGAACCCCCTTAGCGGGTGGGACTTCCGCGGGTATTCATGAAAGCCAATCTCGGCTGTGGGAAAATATCGTCGGGCGTAGTCGTGGCTTTTGGCAATTCTTCTATCCCCAACTCCAAGCCGCGTTTCCCGATCAACTTAAGGATGTTCCCTTAGAGACATTCTACCGAGCCATCAACAAAGTCGTGCGATCGCTCATTCGCACGGATGCAGATGAAGTTACCTATAACCTGCATGTGATGATCCGCTTTGACTTAGAACTGGACTTGCTAGAAGGAAAATTAGCCGTCAGGGACTTACCGGAAGCCTGGGGAGAACGCTATCGGTCTGATTTAGGCATTGTCCCCGAAACGGATACGGATGGCGTTCTCCAAGATGTTCACTGGTATACCAGTCAAATTGGCGGTATGTTCCAATGCTATACCCTGGGCAACTTGATCAGCAGCCAAATTTTTGAAGCCGCCTTAGCCGCTCATCCGGAAATCTTAGCTAACATTGAACAAGGACAATTTAGTACCTTGCATAATTGGTTAAGAGAAAACATATACCAACATGGTTGCAAGTACACGGCGGCTGAATTAATCAAGGGCGTCACTGGTGCAGATTTGCACATCGCTCCATTCATCCGTTATATCCGGCAAAAGTATGGGCAACTTTACGATTTGTAAAGATTGCTTGATTTTTTCTGTGTGGCTCAACCACATAAAACACTCGTGCAGCAAGGTGTTCATTCACTGACCTGCGAAATTACCCCTGTTACCCCGCGCCCGAAAAAAAAGTGGTCACTCTGCTGTTACCGCTTTGGAGTAGGGCGTTTTTCCGGAGTCATACATCTCGACTTCTATCCTTTTTGAATTTGTGCTTGGGACGTTGTAATGCTCAATCTAATCCAGAACGTACTTGATTGTGAAGAACGAAATGATTTACGCCAATTTGCCAGTCAATTAAAACAGTCCGGACCTCGGTATCTACTGCGAAACGATATTCTGTCTGATTTTAGTAAATACTGCGTTGACAAACAAAAACCGGACTATTTTTTTCATTCGTCGAATCTAGGGCGACTAATTTACTATACTCAGGAAATTATCCTCGATGAGGAAAGTCTCTACCTGATCATCCGACCCAAGATTGCCGAACAAGAAGGGTTTCAAGTTCTAGAAGACTTAACCGTAGAGCCGATCACGGTTCAACAACTGCTCGATGTACGCGATCGCTTCGTCAACCATTATCGTCCCAATGAAGGGGATGTCCTGGAACTTGATTTTAAACCATTCTATGATTATAGTCCAATTATTCGGGACTCAAAAAACATTGGTAAGGGGGTTCAGTTCCTGAATCGCTTCCTGTCTAGTAAACTGTTTCAAGATCCGCGCCAATGGCAAGAGTCGTTATTCAACTTCCTAAGTCTCCATGAAGTACAAGGGACTCAGCTTCTGATTAACGGGCGGATTCAAAGCCAACAGCAGCTTTCTGATCAGGTGAAATTAGCCCTCAACTTTGTTAGCGATCGCGCCGATAATGAACCCTACGAATCCTTTCGCTTCAATCTACAAGACATGGGGTTTGAAGCGGGTTGGGGTAATACCGCCAGTCGAGTCCGAGAAACCCTAGAAATCCTGGATGAACTGATTGATTCTCCGGATCACCAGGGGCTGGAAAAATTCCTGTCCCGCATCCCGATGATTTTTCGGATTGTCTTAGTTTCAATCCATGGATGGTTTGGACAAGAAGGGGTTTTAGGGCGTCCCGATACCGGGGGTCAAGTGGTTTATGTGCTGGATCAAGCCCGGAGTTTAGAAAAGCAACTGCAAGAAGATATTAAACTGGCTGGGTTGGAGTTGCTAAAGGTCAAGCCCAAAGTTATTATCTTATCCCGGTTAATTCCCAACAATGATGGCACCCGCTGTAACGAACGCTTAGAAAAAGTTCATGGCACGGATAATGCTTGGATCTTGCGGGTTCCCTTCCGAGAATTTAATCCTAACTATACCCAGAACTGGATTTCTCGGTTTGAAATTTGGCCCTATCTGGAAACCTACGCGATTGATGCGGAAAAAGAACTCCGGGCAGAATTTCAAGGGGTTCCTGATTTCATTGTTGGCAACTATTCAGATGGCAACTTGGTGGCATTTCTCCTATCCCGCCGCATGGATGTAACCCAGTGTATTGTCGCCCACGCCTTGGAAAAGTCTAAATACCTATTTAGTAATCTCTACTGGCAGGAATTAGAAGACCAATATCATTTCTCGATCCAATTTACGGCTGATTTGATTGCCATGAATGCGGCGAACTTTATTATCAGCAGTACATATCAGGAGATTGTCGGCAAACCGGATAGTGTGGGTCAGTATGAATCCTACCAGAATTTCACCATGCCGGATTTGTATCATGTGGTGAATGGAATTGAGTTATTTTCACCTAAGTTTAATGTGGTGCCGCCGGGAGTGAATGAACAGGTTTACTTCCCCTATACTCGTAGTCAGGATCGGGTGCCTCGTGATTGTGAACGGTTAGATGAGTTACTTTTTACCCTAGATGATCCGACTCAAGTCTATGGCACATTGGATGATCCGACAAAGCGTCCCCTCTTCTCAATAGCGCGTCTTGACCGGATTAAAAATCTGACGGGTTTAACCGAATGTTTTGGTAAGAGTAAAGAATTACAAGAACAGTGTAACCTGATTTTTGTTGCCGGGAAATTACGCACGGAAGATTCGACAGATAACGAAGAACGGGATGAAATCGTCAAACTATATCGTCTGATCGACGAATACAATTTACATGGTAAGATTCGCTGGTTAGGGGTGCGTTTACCCAAGCGAGATTCAGGGGAAATCTATCGGGTGATTGCGGATCACCGAGGGATTTTTGTTCAACCAGCGCTGTTTGAAGCGTTTGGTTTGACGATTTTAGAAGCGATGATTTCTGGGTTGCCCACATTTGGCACGCAGTTTGGGGGTCCGTTGGAGATTATTCAGGATAAGGTGAATGGGTTCTTAATTAACCCCACGAATCTGGAAGACACGGCTGAGAAGATTTTGGAGTTTCTGTCTAAATGTGAACAAAATCCTGATTATTGGTTGAAGATTTCCAATCGGGGAATGGAACGGGTGTATAGTACTTATACCTGGAAGATTCACACCAGCCGCCTGTTATCCTTGGCACGGATTTATGGGTTTTGGAATTATACCTCGAAAGAAGATCGGGAGGATTTGTTGCGGTATATTGAGGCATTGTTCTATCTAATTTACAAGCCTCGCGCCCAACAATTGTTAGAAGCACATCTGAAGCGTTGATTGTTGGGGTAGGAGATAGATAAGTGTTAATGTAGGGGCGGGTTTAGGAGCAAAATTAACAGTGAAACCGATAGAATTTTGACCAAAACCCGCCCGGTTTCATCCTGTCACCTTTATCCCTAATCTAGTTGGTATCTTTAGCGTGCGATCGCGATGTAAAATCAGGTAGGTTGGGTGATCAGGTTGAGGATAAATTGTAGGTGGGGAATAGGGCGGGTTTCGTTGTTGGGTTTGAGGTGAGTTTCTGAATTGAATCCCTCAACCCGCCCCGACCGATATGGAATGTTAATATTGGCAAGGCGACGCGCCAGAAAATCGGGTATATT
>NZ_JBKHHI010000062.1:0-22556 GCF_046539235.1 Coleofasciculus sp. | reverse complement strand
AACCTACGAGAGTTTACAAGACTGGCGACTTAGCTCGTTATCTCCCAGATGGAACCATTGAGTACCTTGGTCGCATCGACCATCAGGTAAAAATTCGCGGCTTCCGCATTGAGCTAGAAGAGATTGAAGCAGTGTTGAGCCAACACCAAGCCGTGCAACAAGCTGTGGTTATAGCTAAGGAAGATGAACCCGGCAACCAGCGCTTGGTAGCGTATTTGCTAGCTCAGGCATCGTTAGATGGCATCATTCACGAACTGCGTAACTTATTAGAGAAAAAGCTACCGGATTACATGATGCCGTCGGTTTTTATGCCGTTGGAGGTGCTACCGCTGACACCCAACGGCAAGATAGATCGTAGCGCTCTACCCGCACCGGATCTCGCTAGCTCCTATCTAGAAAAATCTTTTGTCGCACCTAGCAATCCAGTGGAAGAAGAGCTAGCTAGGATTTGGACTCAAGTTCTGGGTCTTAAGCAAGTAGGTATCTACGACAATTTCTTTGAGTTAGGTGGACATTCACTATTCGCTACTCAGGTGATTTCTCACCTACGGAAAACCTTCAAGGTAGAACTGCCGCTACGCTGCTTGTTTGAGTCACCGACCATAGCTGGACTGGCTAAGGGCATCCAAGAGCTAATGAAGGCAGAACTAGAACAGAAGACTTGCACCATTGAGCGTGTCTCCCGACAAGCTAAGCAATCCCTGTCCTTTGCTCAACAGCGACTGTGGTTACTAGAGCAACTACAGCCAAACAGTGGTATTTACAATACTCCTGCTGCCGTGCGCCTAGTTGGGGAACTCAATGTCACTGTACTAGAACAGAGTTTCAATGAAATCGTGCGTCGTCATGAAGGTCTACGAACGACCTTTTCCCAAACTGATGGGCAACCCGTTCAAGTGATAACCCCAGCCCTCAATCTGAGCCTGCCCATAATAGATATTTGCGATTGCTCAGAAACGGCACGAGAAGCTGAGGTTCAGCGCCTAGCTCGTCAAGAAGCCCAACGCCCTTTCAACCTGGTTCAAGGACCACTTCTGCGATACACTCTCCTACGCCTTGACGAGAAAGAGCATGTCCTATTGTTCACAATTCATCATATTGTTTCAGATGGTTGGTCAATAGGCGTGTTGGTACGAGAGTTAGCCGCACTTTACGAAGCCTTTTGTGACACTCAGCCCTCCCCACTACCAGAACTGCCCATCCAGTACGCAGACTTTGCCGTTTGGCAACGTCAGTGGTTGCAAGGAGAAGTACTGGAAGCCCAACTTGCTTACTGGAAGCAGCAATTGGATAGTAATCTACCTGTGCTGCAATTGCCTACAGTTCGTCCCAGAGAAGAAGTAAAAACCAACCGAGGTGCTACTCAATCTTTCCTAATTCCCGCCAACCTATCCAAAGCGCTCCAAGCACTCTCGCACCAAGAGGGAGTTACCTTGTTCATGACTCTGCTGGCAGCTTTTCAGGTACTGCTACAACGCTACACCCATCAAGATGACATTGTTGTCGGTACTGATGTTGCCAATCGTAATCGGGCTGAGATAGAGCCATTGATTGGTTTTTTTGTCAACTTGCTAGTCTTGCGTACCGACTTGAGTGGAAACCCCAGTTTCCGAGAGTTGCTTAAACGAGTACGGGAGGTAGCCTTAGGAGCTTATGCTCATCAAGATTTACCCTTCGACAAATTAGTAGACGCTCTACAGCCTAAGCGAAAATCGAGCCACACCCCTCTATTTCAGGTGTTGTTTGTACTTCAAAATGCCCCGATGCCGCCTTTGGAATTACCAGGACTAACGCTAAGCCTTCTGGAGGTGGATAACGAAATAGCAAGGTTTGATTTGGTTTTATTTTTGACAGAAACGGATCAAGGGATTGAAGGAAAGTGGCAGTACCATGCTGACTTGTTTGAAGCCGCCACTATCAACCGTATGTCAGATCAGTTAGAGACACTACTCAAGAACATCGTGGCGCAACCTGATGCCAGAATAAACACTCTAGAAATGACCACAGAAACTGAAAAAGAACAACAAGCTGTAAAAAAACAGAATAAAATCACAAAACTCAAGCAGTTCCTGGCAGTTCAACCTCAAGCTGTAGACTTATCACAAGAAAGATTGATAAAGACGGGTTATTTGCCGACCAAGGAAACATTGCCTTTTGTAATTCAACCGAATATTGAAGAGGTTTGTGTAATACAATGGATTAAGAGTAATCAGGAATTAATAGAGAGCGAACTCTTAAAGCATGGCGCTATTCTTTTCCGAGGATTTGATATTAGCTCAGTCTCCGAGTTTGAAAGGTTAGCTGAAGCTATTTGTCCAAGTTTATTTGGAGAATACGGTGATTTGCCGCGTGAAGGAGTCTCTGGCAAAGTTTACCGCTCGACTCCTTATCCTTCCGAGCAGCCTATCTTATTTCACAACGAAAGTTCCCACATGCACTGCTGGCCCAAAAAAATCTGGTTCTTCTGCGTGCAACCGTCTCAATCAGGGGGAGAAACGCCGATAGTTGACTGTAGGAAAATCTTTCAACTACTCAATCCAAAACTGCGAGAAATATTTGATACAAAGCAGTTAATGTATGTCCGAAACTATACCAATGGTTTGGATGTAAGCTGGCAAGACTTTTTTCATACCACTGATAAGAAGAAAGTGGAGGACTATTGTCGCAAAGCATCAATTCATGTTGAGTGGAAACCAGATGGAGGCTTAAGAACTTGTCAGGTGCGTCCGGCAATTATCCAGCATCCTCAGACGGGTGAGTCGGTATTTTTTAATCAAATCCAGTTACACCATGCCTCTTGCCTAAAACCAGAAGTTAGGGAATCCTTACTATCTACATTCAGTGAAGATAATCTTCCACGCCATGTTTACTATGGTGATCACTCCCCAATTGAAGATTCTGTTATTGAGGAAATTATGGCAGTTTACCAAAAAGCTCAAGTGAGCTTTCCTTGGCAGAGAGGAGATGTATTAATGCTAGATAATATGTTGACTGCTCACGGACGCAATCCTTACATAGGTGATCGTAAGATCGTGGTAACAATGGGTGAAATGGTTCAAGGGGCTTAATTTACATCAGTATTAGGTAAAGAGGATCAAGAGCCTGCTTTATGGATTGTAAACAGCTAAATGAGTAGATGTGTATAAATGCAAAATCAAATTACTAAAGGCTTTCGACTTTCTCCTCAACAGAAGCGTATTTGGTCATTCCAACAAAATAGTTCAGCTTACTGTGTCCAGTGCGCCCTTCTCCTAGAAGGTCATCTCAAACCAGAGATATTGAAATATGCTTTACATAACGTTGTCAATCGGCAGAGAATTCTATGTACAAATTTTCGCCGCCTCCCTGGGATAAAAATGCCCGTCATGGTTATAACTGATAGCAGTAGCTGGTCGTGGCACAATATCAATTTGAGTGATTTGGAAGCGGAGGAACAAGACACTAAAATTGAGTCCCTTTGTCTGGAACAGAGATACCAAGGCTTTGACTTGGAGCAAGGAGCGATTTTGCGTTCATTTCTACTCAAGCTCTCAGCCACTACACACGTTTTGATAGTTAGCTTACCTTCCCTTTGTGGTGACGCTTGGACTCTCAAGAATTTGGTCGCTGAAATTAGTAAGGCTTACTCGGCTTACTTACAAGGTGAGGAAGTGTCCGATCCAGTGGTGCAATATGTTCAATTTTCAGAGTGGCAGAATCAGTTACTTGAAGACGACGATGCTGAAGCAGGCAAAGAGTATTGGGATCAGCAAGATTTCTCAAATGCAAACAGATTGAAGCTGCCTTTTGAGAACGAATCTTTGCCACAGTCAACATTTGATCCTAGCTGTCTGAGCGTGACGCTTAGCTCTGATGTACTCGGGAAAATTGAGGCGCTGGTGCAGCAGTATGATACTTCAGCGTCTGTCGTGCTACTAACCTGTTGGCAAATCCTGCTTTGGCGAGTTACAGGACAGTCAGATATTGTCGTCGGCACAATCTATGATCGCAGAGAAGGAGAATATGAACCCCTGCATAATGTACTAGGGCTACTGGCTACTTGGCTGCCGATTAAAATTCACGTTGTACCAGACTTGCACTTCACAGAAGCCTTAGAACTCGTTAGGAAAGCGACGGTTGATGCTGAAGAATGGCAAGATTATTTTTGCTGGAATGACGATAGAAGAACGTCTCAAATTGGTTTTGAATGGGTTGAATGGTCGGAACAATGGTTGAGTGCTGGTGTTTCATTCTCTCTTTACAAGCAGTACACCTGTATTGAACCGTTCAAGGTTAAACTGACCTGTATTAGTAGCAACAACTCTCTGAGTTTAGACGTTCATTACGATACTAATTTATTCTCTGTAGATGCCATTCAACGCCTGTCTAGACAGTTTCAGGCTTTATTAACCAGTGCGATTGAAAATCCAGAGGCGCTCATTAGTCACTTAGAGATGCTCACGCCTAGTGATCGCCAACAACTCCTAGTTGAGTTTAACCACACCCAGATTGATTACCCTCTAGATCAATGTATTCACCAACGCTTTGAAGAACAGGTAAAAAAGACACCGAATACTATTGCTGTTGTCTTTGAAGACCAACAGTTAACCTATGCCCAGCTTAACCAAAAAGCCAATCAACTGGCTCGCACCTTGCAGCAACGGGGAGTCAAGCCAGAGGGTGTAGTTGGACTGTGGGTAGAGCGTTCCCTAGACATGATTATAGGACTCCTGGGTATCCTCAAAGCTGGAGGAGCCTACTTACCCCTCGATCCAGCCTTACCCATTGAGGCTCTAATCTTCCGGTTGCAAGATGCTCAAGTTCCCATCCTCTTAACCCAACAGTCGTTAGTCGAAACTTGTCCAACTCTTGCGGCACAGGTAATCTGCTTAGATACAGACTGGGATACTATGGCTCAACAGAGTGATGCCAATCCTAGCAGTGAAGTAACGAGTAAGAATCTGGTCTACGTTATTTACACATCAGGTTCTACAGGCAAACCCAAGGGTGTGGCAATTGAGCATCGGCAACTACTTAATTATCTGAACGGAATTATCAACCAACTCGACTTACCCAGGGGTGCTAGTTTCGCAACCATTTCCACCTTCGCCGCCGATTTAGGTAACACTGCCATCTTCTCAGCGTTGTGTACAGGGGGATGTCTGCATATTATCTCCCAGGAGGGAGCCACGAATCCCGAAGCCTTAGCCGATTATTGCAACCATCATCCCATTGACTGTCTCAAAATTGTCCCGTCTCACCTAAAAGCGCTTTTAAGTGCATCTCACCCGGAGAAGATTTTACCCAAAAAGCACCTGATTCTGGGGGGCGAAGCGCTGAGTTGGACGTTAGTGGAGAACCTCAAGCAGTATGCACCAAGTTGCCAAATTATCAACCATTACGGACCCACGGAAGCGACAATTGGTGTCCTGACTTATTCTATCGAGGATGAGTCAATCCAACAGCGATCGCAGACTGTCCCCATGGGGCGTCCTCTTGCCAATACTCAGGTTTACATTCTGGACGAGTATTTACAACCTGTCCCGATGGGTGTACCAGGAGAGCTGTACATTGGGGGAAATAATCTGGCGCGGGGGTATCTGAACCAACCGGAATTAACAAACGAGAGATTTATTCCCAACCCCTTTAGCCATGAATCGGAGTCACGGTTATACAAAACGGGAGACTTGGCGCGTTATCTTCCTGACGGCACAATTGAGTTTCTGGGGCGAATTGACAACCAGATCAAAATTCGCGGCTTCCGCATTGAACCGGGAGAGATTGAGTCGGTACTCAGACAAAACCCCGAAGTTCAAGACGTTGCAGTTCTAGTTCGGGAAGATGACTCTGGTGGCAAACGCTTAGTCGCTTATGTTATTCCCAGGCAGGGCAAAACCTTCAATACTAGTGAACTGCGCCATTTTCTGAAAGAAAAGCTGCCTGACTATATGATGCCATCAGCCTTTGTGCTGTTGAAAAACCTGCCCCTAACTGCCAACGGTAAGGTGGATTTTCAGGTGCTGCGTTCACTGGAGATAACTAGACCCGATTTAGAAGATGCTTTTGTGACACCCCGAACACCTGTTGAAGAGTCACTGGCAAGAACTTGGGCAGAACTGTTGAGGCTTGAGCAGGTTGGTGTTCACGACAATTTCTTCGATTTAGGTGGACACTCTCTGCTCGTCACTCAGGTTGTATCTCGTTTGCGTGACACCTTTGCCGTGGAGTTACCCCTGAGCAACTTTTTTGATGCTCCCACTATTGCTGATTTGGCAGTAATCATTACACAAAGGTTAGCTGAACAGACGGATAGTGAACTGCTGGAGAAACGAGATAACGTCTCACCCCAAAAAATCAAGCCTCAACCTCGACACTCCAGCACTTTTCCCTTGTCCTTTGCTCAAGCTAGGCTGTGGTTCCTTGAGCAGTTAGAGCCGGGAAACCCCTTCTATAACCAATCGGCAGCCGTACATCTGCTGGGAAGGCTGAACCTAGCTGCACTGGAGCAAAGCTTCAATGAAATCCTGCGCCGCCACGAAGTCTTGCGAACGACCTTTACTGTGGTAGAGGGGCAGCCTGTTCAAGTGATTGCTCCCACCTTACCCTTAACCCTGCCAGTTGTTGACCTACAGGAACTCCCTGAAGCCGAGAGAAAAGGCGAGGTTCTGCGCCGAGCTACTGAAGAGGGTCAGCAGTCTTTCAACCTCTCAAAGGCACCCCTACTGCGATGCACTCTCCTGCGGTTGGACGAGATAGAGTATGTGTTGCTGTTCACTATGCACCACATTATCTCCGACGCTTGGTCTAAGGGGGTACTTCTTCGTGAACTAGCAATACTCTACGAAGCCTTTTCTATAGGAAAACCCTCGCCGCTACCAGAGTTACCTATTCAGTATGCAGACTTTGCGGTCTGGCAGCAACAGTGGCTACAGGGGGAAGTACTAGAAACCCAGCTAACCTACTGGCGGCATCAGCTTGAGGGCAGCCCGCCACTCTTGGAACTCCCCACAGACCGAACCCGCCCCCCAGTTCAAACCTTCCGGGGTGCAACACAATCGTTCATTTTGCCTAAGGCGTTAACCGAAGCGCTTAAAGAGTTGAGTAAGCAGGAGGATGTCACCCTTTTCATGACCCTGCTGGCGGCATTCAAGACGTTGCTCTACCGCTACACAGGGCAAAACGATATTCTTGTAGGTTCGCCTATTGCTAACCGAAACCGGAGCGAAATTGAGGGACTGATTGGGTTTTTTGTCAATACCTTGGTCATGCGTACCAACCTTGGAGGTCGTCCCAGTTTTCGGGAGCTTTTGAGCCGAGTGCGTAACGTCGCGCTGGCAGCCTATGCTCACCAGGACTTGCCCTTTGAGCGCCTTGTCAATGAACTGCAACTGGAGCGGGATTTGAGCCACACGCCACTGTTCCAGGTGATGTTTGAGTTCGGCAACACGCCAATATCGGCTTTAGCGTTACCCGGTTTGACTCTGAATCTTTTAGAAACGGAGAGCAGTACGGCAAAATTTGATTTGAGCCTGTCGATGAGGGAAACCGAGCAAGGGCTGATTGGGAGCTTAGAGTACAATACCGATTTATTCGACGCAGGTACGATCGCGAGAATGCTAGGGCATTTTCAGACCTTAGTGGCAAGCATTCTCGCCAATCCTGACCAGCCTCTGGAAGACTTACAGCTCTTAACAGACGCTGAAAAACAACAATTGCTAGTGGAGTGGAATGACACTGGGGCAGATTATCCCCAGAATCAATGCATTCATCAGTTGTTTGAAGCTCAAGTAGAACAGACACCGGATGCAGTAGCGGTAGTCTTTGAAGATCAACAGTTGACCTACCGAGAACTGAACGCTAGGGCAAATCAACTCGCGCACCATCTGCAAAAGCTGGGTGTAAAACCAGAGGGACTGGTGGGACTATGTGTAGAGCGATCGCTCGAAATGGTTGTGGGTGTATTGGGTATTCTCAAAGCTGGCGGGGCTTATGTGCCTTTAGATCCAGGGTATCCGCAAGAACGCCTAGTCTTCATGCTAGAAGATGCTAACGTGCCAGTGCTACTAACGACAGAAACGTTGCTGTCACGGTTGCCAGAATACCAGGCTCAGGTTGTGTATCTCGATGCTGACTGGGAGCAGATTAGCCAAGAACGCGATCGCAATCCCATCAGCCAGGTCACTACTCAAAACTTAGCCTATTTAATCTACACCTCCGGCTCAACAGGCAAACCAAAAGGAGTTCAAATTCTGCATAGCGCTTTAGTTAACTTCTTAAGTGCGATGCGCCTGACTCCAGGGCTAACTCAGGAAGATACCCTCCTCTCAGTCACCCCATTATCGTTTGATATTGCAGCACTAGAACTGTACCTACCCCTGATTGTAGGCGCTCGTTTGGTGGTAGTCCATCGTGAAGTGGCTGCTGACGGCACTCGCTTATTAGAGCAATTAGCATCCTCCGGTGCCACGGTGATCCAGGCTACACCAGCCACTTGGCGAATGCTTTTAGCCGCAGGGTGGGAAGGCAGTGGGTCATTAAAAATCCTCTGCGGCGGTGAAACTCTCAACCGCGAACTTGCTATTGAGTTACTCGAACGAGGTACTGAATTATGGAATCTATACGGACCCACAGAAACCACTATCTGGTCAACTGCCTACAAAGTAGATAGTCAAAAGAGTGACTTTAGAGGAGGTGAAGTCATTTCCATCGGTCGCCCAATTGCCAACACGAAATTGTATGTTTTGGATCAAAACCAGCAACCTGTTCCTGTGGGGATTATCGGTGAACTACACATCGGCGGTTTAGGTTTAGCCCGTGGTTATCTCGATAAACCTGAGCTGACATCTGAGAAGTTTATCTCGAATCCCTTTAATAGTGATCCAGCTTCCCGACTGTACAAGACGGGTGACTTAGTTCGCTACAGACCAGATGGTACTCTTGAGTACATCAGTCGCATGGATCACCAAGTAAAGATTCGCGGCTTTCGTATCGAACTGGGAGAAATTGAAGCTGTACTAAGTCAACACCCAGCCGTGCGAGAAACGGTAGTTCTAGCTCATGAGAAAGTGCAGGGAGACAAGCGCCTAATCGCCTATATCGTTACACAACAACAGCCAGCACCTTCTATCAGTGACCTGCGCCACTTCCTGAAAGAGAAGTTGCCCGAATACATGGTGTCTTCAGTCTTCGTGCCACTCGAAGCGTTACCCCTAACTCCAAATGGCAAAGTAGACCGCAACGCTTTACCTGTGCCAGATAATTTTTCCCCGGACTTAGACGTTGCCTATGTAATGCCACGCAATGAGGTGGAGCAAAGGGTTGCCAAGATTTGGCAAGACATTCTCGGTGTAGAACAAGTCGGTATTTATGACAACTTTTTTGAGTTAGGCGGTCATTCCCTGCTGGCAACTCAGGTCATTTCTCAGATGTGTAAAGCCTTCCAAGTAGAACTACCCCTACGCCACCTCTTTGAAGCCCCTACTGTGGCTGACCAAGCGTTTGCTATTCAACAGAAACAGGGAGAAAAAGACAGCCAGAGTCCCAATCCAATCTCAAAAATTGAGCGGATAAATGCCGAACAGGTATTGGCAAATCTGAATCAAATGTCCGAGCAAGATGTAGATTCATTGCTTCAGAAAATGTTAGCGGAACAGGAGGTTAATTCATGAGCAATACTTCAAGACGGCTCACTGAACATTCACCGAAGAAAAAGCGTGAACTTCTAGCACAATTACTCCAAAATAAGGCAACTCAGTCTCAGCGATTCCCCCTGTCTTTTGCCCAACAGCGGCTGTGGTTCCTCGACCAATTGCAACCGGGTCTTTCTGCCTACAATATCGCCACCGCTTTACGGATTACGGGTTCCCTGAATATCCCAGCACTGGAGCAGAGTCTCAATGAAATTGTGAGGCGTCATGAAGTTTTGCGAACCACCTTTACGACAGTTAATAACCAACCATTCCAGTGCATTGCTCCTAGCTTAACCTTAACCCTGCCCCTAGTAGACCTGCGGCAGCTACCTCCAGACGAGCGGGAGGTTGAAGTCAGGCGCAGAGCCAATGAAGAAGCTCAGTACCCCTTCAATTTGGCAGGCGACCCCTTACTGCGAGCCACAATTCTCAAGCTAGATGCAGAAGACTATATGGTGTTGTTCACGATGCACCATATCATCTCTGACGGCTGGTCAATGGGGGTACTCATTCAGGAAGTTGCCGCTGTTTACGAAGCCTTCTGTGTCGGGAAGCCCTCACCCCTGCCAGAACTGCCCATCCAGTATGCAGACTTTGCCGTCTGGCAACGAGAGTGGTTGCAGGGGCAAGTTATGGAAACAGAACTCGCTTACTGGCAACAGCAGCTTAGCAACCCTCCCTCCCTACTTCAGTTACCCACAGATTATCCCCGACCTGCAATTCAGACGGGTCAAGGTGCGACTCAATTTTTCTCCCTATCCCCCAACCTGACTGAAGCGCTCAAAGCACTCTCGCGCCAGGAAAATGTCACTCTTTTCATGACCTTACTGGCAGCGTTTATGACGTTGCTCCACCGTTATACTGGGCAGGATGACATCTTGGTCGGTTCACCCATCGCCAACCGCAACCGGGCTGAGGTGGAAGGAATAATTGGCTTTTTTGTCAATACCCTAGTGCTACGTAACCACCTTTCCGGCAATCTCAGTTTTCGGGAATTGCTGAGTCAGGTGCGGGAGGTCTGTTTAGGTGCTTATGCTCATCAGAACCTGCCGTTTGAAAAGCTAGTAGAGGCACTGAATCTAGAGCGTAATCTGAGCCACAATCCATTGTTTCAAGTCATGTTCGCCCTTCAGAATGCGCCCCAAGAAGACTTGGCAATTTCAGGTTTGACGGTGAGTCCCCTAAGGGTTGAGACGGGTACAGCACAGTTCGATTTGAGCCTAAACCTGGTAGAGACAGAACAGGGATTGATCGGCTCGTTGAATTACAGCACGGACTTATTTGAGTCTGCCACGATTACCAGGATGGTGGGGCATTTCCAAACCCTGTTGGAAAGCATTGTTGCTAATCCTAACCAGGGCTTAGGGAAAATTGGTTTATTGACAGCAAAGGAACAGCAGCAGTTGTTGGTGGAGTGGAATGATACCCATACTGATTATCCCAAAGACCAGTGCATCCATCAGCTATTTGAGGTTCAAGTAGAACGAACTCCAGATGCAGTAGCAGTGGTTTGTAAAGACCAACCGTTGACCTACCGAGAACTGAACGCCAGAGCGAATCAACTCGCCCACTACCTACAGAGGTTGGGAGTAAAGCCAGAGGTATTGGTGGGTATTTGTGTAGAGCGATCGCTTGAGATGATCGTGGGTGTATTGGGTATTCTCAAAGCTGGGGGAGCTTATGTCCCCCTAGACCCCGCGTATCCCCAAGAGCGTTTGACCCATATCTTGTCCGATTCCCAGGTGTCGGTGCTGTTAACTCAGCAAAGGTTAGTGTCAAAGCTGGATAAACATCATGCCTGTGTTGTTTTGTTGGATGCAGATTGGCACGTCCTTGCTCAACAGAGCCAGGGGAATCCTGTCAGTGCAGTTCAGCCAGAAAACCTCGCCTATGTCATCTACACCTCCGGTTCCACGGGAACACCAAAAGGAGTTGCGATCGCTCACTACAGTACAGTTGTCCTATTGAATTGGGCAAGAACTGTCTTGGCACAAGAGGATCTGGCTGGAGTCCTCGCCTCGACCTCTATCTGCTTCGATCTATCCGTGTTCGAGCTGTTTGTACCCCTGAGCTGGGGGGGTAAGATTATCTTGGTTGAGAATGTGTTGCATCTGCCTACTTTGCCTGCAAACCAGGAAGTCACCTTGGTTAATACGGTTCCTAGCGCGATCGCTGAATTACTGAACATTGACGATTTACCTGCTTCGGTGCGTATCGTCAACCTGGCAGGTGAACCTCTCCAGAATGGATTGGTCGAGCGAATCTATCAGCGAGACACGGTTGAGAAAGTCTTTAACCTCTACGGTCCGTCTGAAGATACCACCTATTCTACATTTGCCTGGGTTAAGAAAGGAACCAACAAACTCCCTCCCATCGGGCGACCAATTGCCAACACGCAAATTTATATCCTTGATCGCTATCTCCAGCCAACTCCCATTGGTGTACCCGGGGAACTGCATATTGGTGGTGCTGGGTTAGCCAAGGGCTATCTTAACCGCCCTGATCTGACGTCTGAGAAGTTCATCCCCAACCCCTTCCAATTCCAAAGGAGCAGGGGGAGACAAGAAGACCCATCTTCAAATATAAAGCGGTTATACAAAACTGGGGACTTGGCTCGTTATCTCCCGGATGGCACGATTGAGTTTTTAGATCGCATCGACCATCAGGTAAAGATTCGCGGCTTTCGTATCGAACTCGGAGAGATTGAAGCCGTATTGAGCCAATATCCAGGGGTACGAGATTCTGTGGTTCTGGCTCAGGATGATGGACGTAGCCATAAGCAGTTGGTTGCTTATGTCGTGATGGGTAATCAGTCAGCCCTCTGGCTAGATATCTTGGGGTTAGAACAAGTGGGTATCTATGATAACTTCTTTGAGTTAGGTGGACATTCACTCCTAGCCACCCAGGTTATTTACCGAGTGCGCTCAACCTTGCAGGTAGAACTACCCCTACGCAGTTTGTTTGAGTCACCTGCGATCGCACAATTAGCTGAGACCATTGAAACGATCATGAAGGCGGGGCAAGGACTAAACGCTCCCCCCATTGTACCCGTCCCACGGGGTCAAAACCTACCCCTTTCCTTCGCTCAACAACGGCTGTGGTTCCTGAATCAGGTGGAGCCAAATAACACAGCGTATAACATTCTTGATGCCGTGCGTCTGACAGGTTCTCTCAATATCCCAGCACTGGAGCAGAGTCTCAACGAAATTGTGCGGCGTCACGAAATCTTGCGTACCACCTTTACCACCGTGAATGGACAACCTGTCCAGGTCATTGCCCCAACCCTAACTTTAACGGTGCAGGTTATAGACCTCAAGACACTCCCAGAGGATCAGCAGTCCCAGCAGTCCCAGCAGCTCGCGATACAGGAAGCACAGAAACCCTTTGACTTATCCAAAGCTCCGTTATTGCGAGTGACACTTCTGCAACTCGGCGCAACCGATTACGTGGTTTTATTTACCATGCACCATATTGTTGCTGATGGTTGGTCGATGGGAGTCCTAATCCAAGAAATCGCTACCCTTTATCAAGTCTTCTGTGTCGGACAGTCCTCACCACTGCCAGAACTACCCATCCAGTATGCAGACTTTGCCGTCTGGCAACGAGAGTGGTTGCAGGAAGAAGTGCTAGACACTCAACTGGCATACTGGCAGCAACAGCTTGGCAATAACCTTCCGGTGTTGAAATTACCCACTGACCATCCTCGACCCGCCGTTCCAGCGTATCGGGGGGCAAAACAATTCCTAAGGCTATCCAAAACCCGATCCGCAGAACTCAAAGCCTTCAGCGCTAAGGAAGGAGTCACCTTGTTTATGACGCTGCTGGCTGCTTTTAGCACCTTGCTCCACTACTATTCCGGTCAAGACGACATTGTTGTTGGTACTGATGTCGCTAATCGCAACCGAGCCGAAACGGAAGGGTTAATTGGATTTTTTGTCAACCAATTGGTATTACGCACCCAACTCGGAGGAAACCCCAGCTTTCGAGAGATACTCGAACGGGTACGCCAAATGACTCTGGGAGCTTATACTCACCAGGATCTGCCCTTTGACAAGCTAGTTGAGACACTTAATCCAGAGCGAGATTTGAGCCGCACGCCGCTATTTCAGGTCAAACTTATACTTCAAAATGCACCAATGCAGCCCTTAGAACTTCCCGGTTTAACTTTAAGTCCTGTGGAGGTTGAAAGCACAGCAGCAACCTTTGACTTACTCCTGGATGTAATGGAAACAGACGAAGGATTAATAGGGGTGTTAAAGTACGATACAGAGTTATTTGAGGCGAGTCGCATCACCCGGATGCTCGGTCATTTTGATACGATTTTGCACCAGATTACGACAGTGCCAACAGTCAAGTTGAATGAACTGAAAGAAATAGGCTTTGCGGCAGATAAGCAACAGAACATTGCCAAAGAACAAGCTTATCAAAGCGCTATTCAGCAGAAATTAAATACTATCAAACGCAGAACTAAGAGCAGATAAGTATGCCAATGTTGCAACAACAAGGGTAGCGCCAGCGTCTTGCCACCTCTTTCCTCTTCCAACTAAAATAGGAGCGCTATAATCATGACAAAAACTGAAGAAAATAGCATCAGAACGCTAGTAACTGTTAGACGAAAAGCCATTATTGTATCGACTGATGAATTAATCAAAACAGAATTTTTACAACCCCATGAAAAATTTCCTCTGGTTATCAAACCCGCCGTTAAGGGAGTCAGTTTACAATCCTGGGGTCAGCAAAATCGTGACTTTATCCAAAGCCAACTACTAAAGCATGGAGCTATTCTATTCCGAGACTTTAAGGTAAAATCAGTAGAGGAATTCGAGCAGATTATTGCTGCGATTTGTACAGAAGTGCTGGAGTATCGCTATCGAGCATCACCGCGCACTCAGGTGGGTGGTAGAATTTATACCTCAACAGACTATCCTGCCGAGCAAAGCATTTTTCCGCATAATGAACATTCCTACTCTCCTACCTTTCCCTTGAAAATCTTCTTTTTCTGCATGAAACCAGCCAAAGAAGGGGGACAAACACCAATTGGCAGTTGTCGCAAGATTTTTGATCGCATCGATCCCAAAATCCGCGATCGCTTTATTGAAAAAAAAGTTATGTATGTGCGTAACTTCGGTGATGGTTTTGGTCTTCCCTGGCAAACGGTATTTCAAACCTCAGATAAAGAGAAGGTGGAAGACTATTGTCAGAGTCACGGGATTGAGGTGGAATGGAAAGAGGAAAGTCGCTTGAGAACCCGTCAGATTGGTCCCGCTGTTGTCCAACACCCACACACAGGAGAAATGGTTTGGTTTAATCATGCAACGTTTTTCCATGTTTCCACTTTAGAACCAGCTATCCGGGATTCGTTGTTGGCAATGTTTAAAGAAGAAGATTTGCATACGAATACATATTACGGAGATGGTTCTCCTATTGAGCCTTCTGTGTTGGAACATTTGCAGGAAGTGTATCAACAAGAAATGATCACGTTTTCCTGGCAAAAGGGAGATGTATTGATGTTGGATAATATGTTGGCGGTACATGGTCGTCAGCCTTTTGTTCCTCCTCGGAAAATTATGGTGGGTATGGCTGAACCTTATAGTCCTTAGTCTGTTCTGAGTTGGCGTTAGGGTCAATAGATGGCTTTTTTTGAAACGCAGAGATACGCAGAGGTTTCGCAGAGGTTAAGAGAGGTATTATGGACAAGGATATGATTGAGGGGTTTAAACTTTCACCGCAGCAAGAACATTTAGGGATGCTGCAACGGGTTGATCCGGGTGCGGTTTATCAGGCTTGTTGTGCTATTCAAATTGAAGGGAGGATTGATATCAGTTGCTTGGAAGCGGCTTTACAAGATGTCGTTAATCGCCATGAAATATTCCGTACTTATTTTCCTTGTATTCCGGGAATGACGCTTCCGGTTCAGGTTATTACTGATAGCAAGGTGAGATTAAAATTTTTGGCGGATAATGCAGAAGATAAGAAGAATGTTTCTTTTAATTTACCCTCTGGTAACCTTGAGCAGAGTCCGCTTTTTCATACCTGTTTGGTAAGTCTTTCCGGAGACAAGTATCTATTACGTCTTCAATTACCAGCTCTCTGTGCAGATGCTGTAACTCTTCATAATTTAGTCAGGGAAACTGGTCAGTCTTATTCAGCGATTTTGCGTGGAGATGTCCGATCCGATGAACCGCTGCAATATGCCGATTTTTCTGAATGGCAAAATGAATTACTGAACGCTGAGGAGACGGAAATTGGACGAGAGTATTGGCGCGGTCAAGATTTTTCGGCTCGTTGGGCGTTAAAGCTTCCTTACGACAGCCCTAGTTTAGAAATAGCACCGTTTAAACCGGAATTTATCAGTTTAGCGATCGCGCCCAATTCAGTAGCGAAGCTGGAAGCTATAGCCCAGAAGTATCAGACGCCAATAGCTACTGTGCTGCTAACCTGTTGGCAAACGTTACTCTGGCGGCTGACTGGACAATCAGAGATTATTATTGGTACTGGCTGTGATGGTCGAAATTATGAGGAACTCAAAGGGGCGTTAGGGTTATTTGCTAAGTATTTACCCTTGCGTTGTTGTTTAGCAGAAGATTTGCGGTTCAGTCACGTTTTACAGCAGGTAGATGAGTCTGTCGCCCAGATTCAAAAATGGCAGGATTGTTTTTCTTGGGACTATGTTACTGAGTCGGATGAGCCAGGTGTAGAGGTATCGTTTTGTCCCCTTTGTTTTGAGTTTGAGGACAGATTTATCCCCTATGTTGACGATGAAGTAACCTTTTCAATTGATGAATTATACACCTGTATTTATCGCTTCAGAATTAAGCTCTCTTGTCGGCATCGGGATGATGCTCTGATTACAGAATTTCATTATGATGCCAACCATCTGTGTGCAGAGGATATTCAACAGTTAGCTGAACAATTTCATCAGTTGGTAGACAGTGCTACGAACAATCCAGAAGCAACGATCAGTGAGTTGAATATTTTAAGCGATCGCGCCCGAAACCAACTTCTCGTTGAATTCAACCAAACTCAGGCAGATTATCCTAAAGACAAATGCATCCACCACTTAATCGAGGAACAAGCAGAGCGTACACCTAATAGTATCGCCGTTGCTTTTGAAGACCAGCAACTTACCTATGCTCAACTGAATCAAAAAGCCAATCAACTCGCTCACTACTTGCAACAACTGGGAGTAAAACCAGATGTACTCGTGGGGATTTGCGTGGAGCGCTCACTGGAAATGGTGATTGGTATTCTCGGTATTCTCAAAGCTGGCGGAGCGTATGTACCCCTAGATCCAACCTATCCCCAAGAGCGTTTAGCCTTCATTTTAGAGGATACTCAAACCTCAGTGGTATTGACTCAGCAGCGACTCATTGACCATTTTCCCCAACATAACGCCCATATTATTTGCCTAGACAATGACTGGGAAGCCATTACTCAAGAGAGTAAGTCTATTTCTATTCCCCCTTTGTTAAGGGGGGCTAGGAGGGATCAAACCTTATCCGAACAGGATTGTTTTCCCCCTGAAATGACAGCCGAAAATTTAGCCTATATCATCTACACCTCGGGTTCAACAGGCAAACCCAAGGGAGTACAAATTACCCATCGAAATCTGGTTCACTCCACTAGCGCTCGTCTTACTTACTATAAAGAACCCGTCACCCGCTTCTTATTACTGTCCTCCTTTGCCTTCGATAGTTCCATTGCAGGCATCTTTTGGACACTCTGCCAAGGCGGAATGCTTTACCTGCCGCCAGAGGGTTTACAACGGGATGTGCCAAAACTCATTGAGTTAATGACTCAAAACCATATCTCCCATTTATTAAGCCTTCCCTCGTTGTATTTACTACTCTTAGAACAGGCAAAACTCGAACAGTTAACCTCACTTCGTACTGTTATTGTTGCTGGAGAATCTTGTTCAAAAGAGTTGGTACAACGTCACCTGGATTTAAAATTAGAAGCCTCTTTGTTTAACGAGTATGGACCAACAGAAGGAACTGTTTGGAGTAGTGTCTACCATTGCCAATCTCCGGAGATACGAACTCAAGTTCCCATCGGGCGTCCCATTGCCAACACACAAATTTATCTCCTTGACGCTCATTTGCATCCGGTTCCCATTGGCGTAGTTGGCGAACTTTATATCAGTGGTGATGGTTTAGCTAGAGGTTATCTCAATCAACCGGAAATGACAGAGCAACGGTTTATTCCCAACCCCTTTAGTCACGAATCCGGGGGGCGTTTGTACAAGACTGGAGACTTAGCTCGTTACCTCCCCGATGGAAACATTGAGTTTATCGGACGGATTGATAACCAAGTAAAGATTCGCGGTTTCCGAATAGAGTTAGGTGAGATAGAGACAGCACTAAACCAGCATCCAGGGGTGCGGGAAAGCGTGGTTCTGGCACGAGACGATGTCCCGGGAGATAAGCGTTTGATTGCCTATATCGTGCCGAATAGAGAATCCGTTCCTACTATTTCTCAACTGCGCGACTTCCTCAAACAAACGCTGCCAGAGTACATGATACCATCGGCTTTTGTGTGGCTTAAGGACTTACCTTTAACCCCCAATGGTAAGGTAGATCGGCGCGGATTACCTGCTCCAGATCAAGTACGACCAGAAATTGCTGGAGTCTTTGTTGCTCCCCGCACTTCTGTTGAAGAGAAACTCGTTAAAATTTGGGCTGAACTGCTAAAAATTGAACGAGTGGGTATCCACGACAATTTCTTTGAGTTGGGAGGACATTCGTTACTCACCACTCAGCTTCTTGCCAAGGTACGAGATACATTTCAGGTGGATGTATCCTTACGTCAGTTGTTAGAATTACCAACGGTGGCAGGTTTAGCGGAGAATATCGAGAAGGTTTACTTCACAGAATCTAGTACGAGACTTAGTGCCAAAACGGTTATTGATCTGAACGCTGAAGCCATTCTAGATTCTAGCATCTTCCCAGAAACATTCGGTGAGCCTGTAACTGAGCCAGCTCATATTTTATTAACCGGAGCAACCGGATTTTTGGGAGCCTTTTTACTCCATGAACTCCTCCAACAAACCCAAGCTACTATTTATTGCTTAGTGCGTTGCCAAACCCTTGAGGACGGGCAGAAAAAACTCCAACGTAGTCTTGAAGGTTATCTCCTCTGGAATGAATCACTCCGCTCCAGAATTATCCCAGTTGTGGGTAATTTATCAGAGCCGCTTTTGGGTCTTTCGGAGGAGCAATTTCAAGGAATGGCACGTCAAATTGATGTCATTTATCACAATGGTGCCTGGGTACATCATGTTTATCCCTATTCTGTCCTCAAGGCGACTAATGTGTTAGGAACTCAGGAAGTTCTCAGGTTAGCCTGTAAAACTAAAGCCAAACCTGTACATTTCATCTCCGCGTCCAGTGTTTTTTCAGCCGTCGGCGATTCGGGTGTTAAAATTATCCGCGAACAGGATAGCCTAGATGAGAACAATGTACCTGCTGGTGGTTATTCTCAGAGTAAATGGGTGGCCGAGAAATTAATAGAAACGGCTAGGGAACGAGGGCTTCCTGTCTGTTTTTATAGACCCTCACGGATATCCGGACATAGCCATACGGGTGTCTTTAATCCCCATGACTTTTTGTATAAACTGATCATCGGCTGTATCCAACTCGGCAGTGTACCTGATGAGGATATTCGGGAAAACATTGTTCCTGTGGATTATGTCAGTCGTGCGATTGTCCATTTATCAAGGCAGAAAGAGTCTATAGGCAAGGCGTTTCATTTAGTGAATTCTCAGATTCTCCACTCTAGTCAGCTAATTGACCAAATTCGCTCACTCGGCTATCCTTTGGAGCAGCTTTCTTATGACCAATGGCGCACAAAATTGCTTAATAGTATTCAATGTTCTGTAGAACATCCCTTATATCCCCTAGTGCCATTTTTTCCCGCAAGAGATGCTGAAGCGGAAACTCCAAACTCGGAATTTCTACAGTTTGATGGTCAGAATACGCTCGCTGGACTTGCAGGCACTTCTATCACTTGTCCACCTGTGGATCATCAGTTAATTAAGACTTACTTGGCTTACCTTCTTAATGATAAAATGGGGAATAAGGAATCATATAAAGCCTAAAGTCTACAGTTTTATTCCTTTTTTCAGGAAAACGTAAAAACGATACTCAGGAGAAATATTTTATGTCTGAAGCAACAACTCATTATTCTAGCTATGACCCTCTGGCGCGAATCTACAACGAAGACTGGGCGATTGCAATCCTCAAGGAGACGCTATCACCTATAGAAAAATTGCTGCTTCCCCATCTACCAGAGGGAGCGCATATTCTTGACCTCGGTTGCGGTGCTGGACAATTGGCACAACAACTCCTTGAAAAAGGATATAAAGTCACTGGAATCGATGGCTCCAAAGGCATGTTGAATTATGCTCACCAGAATGCCCCCGGTGGACAATTTATACTGGGTGACGCCTGCTCATTTGAATATCCATCAACGTTCCATGGAGTTATTTCAATTGGTGTCTTGAACCATATCATGAAGTTTGAGGAGTTAAAAAAAATATTTCATAACGTGTATGAGGCATTATTGGAAAATGGTTGGTTCGTCTTCTACATCTATTTGGAAGAAGAATATCAGAAATGGAATGGTAATATGTCGGGTAATGTTAAAGATGACTATGCTTGGGCGGCTCGAAATAGCTATTGTCCCGAAGACAAAGTCGGTCGGATCAATTTAACAGTTTTTCAATGGGTTGAGGAAACGTGGCAGCGTTCAGATACAACTATCCTTGAAAAGTGTTATTCTACTTCAGACGTTCAGTCCGCTCTGTCAAAAGCAGGCTTTACCGATGTGAGTATTTATGATGCTGAACGTGATTTAGCAATACCTGAAAGAGCGGGTAGTACCTATTTTGTTTGTCGTAAGCGGCTTGAGTGAAAGGGCGCACGTCGGTGGAAAGGGCGCACGTCGGTGGAAAGGGCGCACGTCGGTGCGCCCCTACAGTTCTCATCTATTAAACTAGGTGTGCCACATCACTAATCTTTGCTTTGTTGATACTAGGAATTAGAAAAGGAGATAAGAATTTTATGGCAACCCAAACAGAAACTAGCGCTACTGTATCTACCTCAGAGAAAACGCTCCATCAACAGAAGGCTCTAGAAGAATTTATTGCCCGCTATACCCAACGGACGAAAACGTCAAAACAGCTTGCACAAACCTATCGTCCAGTTCTCGCTGACAACAAAAACTTAGGAGAATTCAATCCCGTTTTTAAAGAACTATATTATCCTATTGTGGGCAAACGATCTTTAGGTTCCCGAATTTGGGATGTTGACGATAACGAATATATTGATGTGATGATGGGGTTGGGAATTAATCTCTTTGGTCATAATCCGCCTTTTATCAAAGAAGCACTCTTGGAACAATTGGATAAAGGGATACAGGTTGGACTGCAATCAGAGCTAGCCGGGGAGGTAGCTGAGTTAATTTGTCAACTGACGGGGATGGAACGGGTAGCATTTAGTAATACAGGCACTGAAGCTGTGATGACAGCAATTCGTCTGGCACGAGCGGCAACGGGTCGTACTAAAATTGCCTTATTCTCAGGCTCATATCATGGTCATTTTGATGGAACACTGGTTAAAGCTCAAAGGGTAGATGGCAATTTGCGTGTCGTACCTCTTGCTCCTGGCGTACCTCCTCATACTGTTAACGATGTTTTGGTTTTGGATTATGGGAATCCTCAATCATTCGAGACTATCAAAGAGTATAAACAAGAATTAGCAGCAGTTCTCGTGGTTCCTGTGCAAACCAGTAGACCGGCTTTACAACCAAAAACATTCCTCCACCAACTGCGACAATTAACCCAAGACTTAGGGATAACCTTAATCTTTGATGAAATGGTAACCGGATTCCGCATTCATCCGGGAGGCGCACAGGCTTATTTTGGCATTGAAGCCGATATCGCCACCTATGGAAAAATTGTCGGTGGTGGAATGCCTATTGGTATCATTGCTGGCAAAGCCGTCTATATGGATGCGATTGATGGTGGGATGTGGAATTATGGAGATTCTTCCTACCCCCAAGCCACAAAGACATTTTTTGCCGGTACATTCTGCAAGCATCCCTTAGCAATGGCGGCGGCACGAGCAGTTCTTAAGCACCTCAAGACTCAAGGTTCTGCTCTCCAGGAACAGTTGAATCAACGCACGTCGCAATTTGTGGAAACGTTGAATACTTTCTTTGAAGCTAATCAAGTCCCCCTGCGGTTGGCAAATTTTGGCTCACTATTCGGATCAGCTGCTATAGAAAATCCCTCCTCTGCGGAGAATTCTGCGGCGTCAGGGAGTATGGGTTTATTTCGCTATCAACTACTCAGCCGAGGAGTTCACCTCCTCGGAGCCAGTGGTTACTTATCCACTGCTCATACTGATGAGGATATCGATTACATCATTCAAGCCGTGAAGGATAGTATAGGGGAACTGCGATAGGGAGGGTATTTGCTCAGCTTAAAGGGGAATTGCATTATCCCAGATGTTCGGAATATTTAAGCTGAAGTTCCCCTTTGACTGCAGCTTCATGACTCCTGATCCGGACATCGGTGGAGAATTCTGCGGGGTCAGGGAGTATGGATTTGTTACGCTATCAACTACTCAATCGAGGAGTGCACCTCCTCGGAGCCAGTGGTTACTTATCCATGCTACTACTGCGTAATCTTCTTTTTATCTGCAATGATAGGCTTGGGATCAAAATTTTAATTCATCATGACCAGTTACCAATTTCCAGAGGCGTTCTGGTGGGGAAGCGCCACGGCTTCCTATCAAATCGAAGGTGCAGTAAACGAAGGTGGACGTAAACCGAGTGTCTGGGATACATTTAGCGCTACCCCTGGACGTACCCTGAACGGCGATACAG
>NZ_JBKHHI010000061.1:0-22620 GCF_046539235.1 Coleofasciculus sp. | reverse complement strand
AAACAAAAAACAAAAATAGGATTAAAGTTAAAGACGAGACGAGAACCCCGACTTCTTAAAGTCGGGGTTATGAATCGCGAATCTGCTAAGAAGCCCAGCGACGCTATAATCAAAACCAAGACTTGACTCAAAAAACAGCGCAACTGCATCAAATGAATCAGGGATTCAACCAAGCCAATCGAGACCAAGCCGTATTAATCGCCCAACTTCAAGAGAGGGAATATCAGCTCAAACAGCTACTTGATGCTGTACCTGTGGGTATTTTTGTCTCAGAAGCTGATGGGAAACCTGACTATGTAAATCAAATCGGTAAGCAAATTTTGGGTCAAGGGGTGGTTGAGTCAGTGACGGCGGATCAATTCATTGAAGCCTATCGGATTTATCAGGCGGGAACCGATGAATTTTATCCCCGGAATCGCCAGCCCCTATTGCAAGCGTTACAAGGGAAACGGGTACGGGTTGATGATATGGAAATCCGTCGCCCCGATCGCACAATTCCCGTCGAAGCTTGGGGCGCCCCAATCTATGATTGTCAGGGAAATTTGACTCATGCGATCGCGACATTTGTTGATATCAGTGAACGTCAGCAAGCCGAGGAATCCCTGAGAGAACGGGAAGCGTTTTTACGCAGTATCTATGACGGGATTGAAGCGGCTGTTTCTATCGTGGATGTTCTCGAAAATGGCGAATTCCGTTATGTTAGTATTAATCCCACCCATGAACGGATGTCAGGTCTTCTCTGCTCAGAAATAAGCGGTAAAACTCCCCAAGAAGTATTCACTCCAGAAACGGCACAGGCGGTGTCTCAACGGTATCATGCCTCTGTGGCAGCAGGAGAACGAATTAGCTATGAAGAATGTCTACAGATTCAGGGACAAGAAACCTGGTGGATTAGCAATTTAACCCCTCTGCGCGACAACAACTCGCAAATTTATCGACTGATTGGCACTAGCTTTAATATTAGCGATCGCAAACAGGTTGAGAAAACCTTACAGTTGCAAGCCGCCGCCATGTCAGCCGCTACCGATGGGATTGCAATTTTGAATCAGCGGGGAGAGTATGTCTCTCTTAACCAGGCGCACGCCCAAATCTTTGGTTATGATAACGCCGCCCAACTCCTCGGTCAAAATTGGCAGACGCTGTACGAAGTTAGCGAATATCAACGGTTGCAGGAAGAATATGTACCATTATTGTTACAGCAAGGATATTGCCGCACAGAAGCCCAAGGTCTACGCCTTGATGGTAGCACATTTCCCCATGAAGTCTCGGTAACATTATTAGCGGGAGGCGAAAGAATTTGTATTGTTCGTGACATTACTCAACGCAAACAAGCCGAAGCTGCACTACGAGAAAGCAAGCATTTTGTGCAACGGATTGCTGAAGCCTCTCCCAATCTTTTATATATTTTTGACCTGAATGAACAACGCAATATCTATACCAACCGGGAAATGGCAGCGTTTCTGGGCTATACTACAGAACAGATTAATGCCATGGGTGAAAACCTTCTGCCCAGCCTTATCCATCCAGAGGATTTAGCCCGATTACCCGCCTATTTCCAACAAGTCCAAAACGCGGCGGATGGCGAAATATTTGAAATCGAGTATCGGGTAAAAGATGTGAATGGAGAATGGCACACACTTTTGGGTCGAGAAACTCCCTTTGCCAGAACCCCTGACGGTATGGTAACTCAGCTTTTGGGTACCGCCACAGACATCACCGAACGCCAAGAGATAGAAGCCGCATTACAAGAGAGTGAACAGCGCTATGAGTTAGCGACTCGTGCGGCAAAGGTAGGGGTTTGGGAATGGAATCTAGAGACGAATGAATTTTATATTGACCCCACAATTAAAGCAATTCTCGGTTACACTGATACAGAAATTGCTCATGATTTTAACCATTGGATCACCTCTATTCATCCCGATGATCAGTCCACATTTTTAACCACAACCCAGGCACATTTAGCTGGAGAAACCTCAGAGTACCGAGTTGAACATCGGATGATCCACAAAGACGGTTCAATTCGTTGGATTGTCGTCCGGGGACAAGCTATCCGAGATGCCCAAGGGAAGGGTATTCGCATGATTGGCACCAATACCGATATTACCGAACGCAAGTTAGCTGAAATCGCTTTACAAGAGGCAAAAGAAGCTGCAGATGCCGCGAATCGGGCAAAAAGCACATTCCTGGCAAATATGAGTCATGAATTGCGAAGTCCTCTCAATGCGATTTTGGGGTTTGCTCAATTGATGAGTAATAGTGGCACTCTTCCCCGGCAATACCAAGATAATCTACGGATTATTCACCATAGCGGAGAACATTTACTCACGCTAATTAACCAAGTTTTAGATTTATCTAAAATTGAGGCAGGACGCATTATTCTGACTGAAACCACATTTAACCTGCATCATCTTTTGCGTGAGGTTGAAGATATGTTTCGACTCAAGGTAAATGAGAAAGGGTTACAATTACGGTTTAACTGCGCGGCTGATGTTCCCGCCACAATCCAAACCGATGAAATTAAGTTACGCCAAGTCTTAATTAATCTCCTGAGTAATGCCGTTAAGTTTACTGCTGCTGGGAGTGTGGTTGTGAATGTTACCCAGCATAAAGCAGAAGGAAAAGGGCAAGGTGGCAAGGTAGAAGGACATGATAACAGTTTAGACAGACAAATGACGCTTCATTTTGAAATTAAAGATACTGGATGCGGTATTGCGGCGGATGAATTAGAGAGTATATTTGAAGCCTTTGTGCAAAGCCAAAGCGGAGTACAATCCCAGAGTGGAACTGGTTTAGGATTGCCGATTACGCGCAAGTTTATCCAACTTATGGGTGGGGAAATCACAGTTGAAAGCCAAGTTAGACAGGGAACAACCTTTACGTTTTATATTCAGGCAAAGGAAATCGATGTGACTTCTAGCACACCTCAAACGACTTCATGTCGCGTTATTGCCCTTGCCCCAAATCAACCCCACTATCGAATTTTGATTGTGGATGATCAAGTGGAAAATCGTCAACTATTAATGCAATTGCTGAATCCTTTGGGTTTTGAACTCCAAGAGGCAAGTAATGGTGAAGAAGCGATTGAGATTTGGCAGAATTGGCAACCTAATTTAATTTTAATGGATTTGCGAATGCCGGGAATGGATGGCTATGCCGTTACCCAACACATTCGACAGTGTAGAGACGTTGCATGCAACGTCTCTACATCACCCATAATCATTGCCCTAAGTGCTAGTGTAATAGAAGAAGAACGGTTAAAAGCCTTAGAGGTGGGTTGCACGGATTTCATTGCCAAACCGTTTCAGGAATCTGATTTGTTTGCAGCCATACGCCAACATCTGGGAGTCAGCTTTATCTGTGACGAACCGGATCAAACTCCTGCGCCAACGGAGACAGTTGTCTTAACATCGGATGATTTGGCTATGTTGCCTACTGATTGGTTAGCCTCGTTGCACCAAGCTACCCTAGAGGGAGATTTTGAGCAGATGTTAAGCTTAATTGATCAAATCCAGAACCAGGATAAGATGCTCGCTAATACTCTCGCTCACTTGGCTAATAATTTCCAGTTTGAACGATTACTCGATTTAACCGAACCTTGGGCAAGTCGGGAGTCTGAATTATGAAATGATAATCAAACGTGAAACCCTGATTTAGTCTAAATCAGTCGTAAACACTCTATTTGAGTTGTACAACTCAAGTGACTCCCAAAAAATCAGGATATAGCTCAAGATGGACAAACTACAAACCTTTGCCAAACATCAAGTATTGTAACTAATCTGATTAAGTTTTAAAATGATTTAGACGCGCTATAGTTCACGATTATTTCACGGTTTATTGATATCATTAGTCTAATCCCAAATCCGATGAAATTATTTTGTTTATCCCTTGGAGATTTTTTTCTTGCTCAAACTCTTAGATCAGACATAGCTTGCTTCTTTTCGGGAGCGAGTAAGACGAATGACGATATAGATTACCATTAAACGAATTACCTTTAAAAAATCAGAATAAAACAGAAAAATGTCATCTTGTAGTCCTCTATTGGAACAATTATCGAAATCAAAATCTATTGATCGCCACCCCCTGATGGTTAATCCCCAGATGCGGGTAACGGACGTTATTAATTGGCTGAATGAACGTCAGAGTAGTTATGCATTAGTCGTCAAAGAAAAACGGTTAGTAGGTATTTTTACGGAACGGGATGTTGTCCGCATCGCTGCCCATCAGCTATCCCTGGAAAATTCAAGGATTCAATCGGTGATGACGCCTGATCCGATTACCGTTTCCGTTAACCAAGATCAAGGCATTTTTTCCATTATTTACCTGCTACGCCAGCATCATATTCGTCATTTACCTGTCATCGATAAAGAGGGTGAGATTATTGGAGTGATTACGCCGAAAACCATTCGAGATGTGGTTCAACCCACTGACTTATTAAAGTTCAAACAAGTGGGGGATGTGATGACGTCTGAGGTGATTCAGAATTCTGCCACGGCGTCCCTACTAGAAATTACTCAGCAAATGCTGACCCATGAGAAAAGCTGCATTGTGATTACTGAAACCCAAAACAATGCAGATATTTTTCCCCAGGGAATTATTACCGAACGTGATATTATTCAATCCCAAAAACTGGGGATTAATTTCGCGAAAACGGCGGCGAAAACCGTGATGAGTACCCCACTGCTTCCCATTGAAATCAATGATTCAATGATGCTGGCAAATGAAATGATGAAACGCCATAAAATTCGCCGTTTAGTGGTTGTAGACGAAGCCGGAAGACTCGCCGGAATCATCACCCAAAGTACGATCCTAGAAGCGCTGAACCCCATAGAAATGTATGCAACAATTGAACTTTTGCGTCAACAAGTGGATGAGCGAACCCAGGAGTTAAGTCAAATTAATGAGCAATTGCAGCAAAACCTCTGCCAATATGCCAACTTAGAAGAACAACTGCAACAAGTCAAAGACGAAGCCGCCGCCGCTAACCAAGTTAAACGTGTCTTCTTGGCTAATTTAAACCATGAATTTAGAACACCACTCCACGCAATTCTCGGTTTTTCTCAACTGATGCACCGTTCTGAATCCCTCTCATCCGAGGATCAGAAAAATGTAGGGATTATCTATAGTGCTGGTAAGCATTTGCTGGAACTGCTGGAAAACCTATTAGACTTAACCAAAAGCCAGTCTACTCACATTGGGGATACTGCAAATTTTGAGCTATCTGAGATGCTACCCAAGATTCCCGAATCCCCGATAACCATTACCTTGACGCCAACGGATTTGGCTGATTTACCGAGGGAGTGGCGAATATCGCTCCATCAAGCCACAATTGAAGGGGATTTTGATCGGATGTTGAGCCTGATTGAGGAAATTCGCGATCGCGATGAATCCTTAGCCAATTCTCTCTCTACTTTAACTCATGAATTTCAATTCGAGTACCTATTAGCCTTGACCCAACCACCTACTGATGAAGACGATGACTCTGGAGTCAATTCCTTTGTACAAAGGGACAATACTAACCATTGATGATACCCCGGATAATTTGCACCTGTTAACGGAGATGTTAAGCGCACAAGGGTACAAAATCCGGATTATACCCAATGGTAGACTGGCGCTGAAATCTATTGCGAACAATCCCCCCGATTTGATTTTACTGGATATTATCATGCCGGACATGGATGGCTATCAAGTTTGCCAACAGTTGAAAGCGTCTCCGATAACCCAGAACATTCCGGTCATTTTTTTAAGTGGGTTGAATGAAACCTTTGATAAAGTGAAAGCCTTTGAAGTTGGTGGCGTCGATTACATTACTAAACCGTTTCAAGTGCAAGAAGTGTTAGCGCGGGTGGAGAATCAATTACGTCTGCAACGGTTACAAAAGCAGCTAACCGAACAAAATATCCAACTGCAACAAGAAATTCAGGAACGCCAGCAGGTAGAAATTGCCCTGAGTGAAAGTGAACAAAAATATCGCCATCTGGTTGAAGCGTCACAAGACTTGATTTGGTCGATTAATCGGGATGGGAATTACACCTTTGTTAATCCGATTGTACACCACCTGTATGGTTACTTTCCAGAGGAAATGCTGGGACGTTCGTTTACCGAGTTTCTGTCACCGGAATGTCTGGAAGCGGATGTCAATCTTTTTGAGCGTTTACTTCAGGGAGAGTCGGTGTTCCAATATGAAACCACCCATCTAACCAAAGCAGGGGAACCCATTCAATTATTGCTCAACGCGATCGCACTAGTTAATGACCAGGGTCAAGTTGTTGGTGTAACGGGTACAGCTAGTGACATCACAGAACGTCAAAAATCACAAGAAGCATTGCGCTTAAGTGAAATCCGCTATCGAGAACTGGTAGAATTTCAGGAACAAGTCCTCGTTTGTCGCTGGAAACCGGATACCACCCTCACGTTTGTCAATCAGTCTTACTGTCGTTTTTTTGCTAAGTCTAAAACTGAACTGATTGGCACCAAATATTTAGATTTACTACCTGATTTCATTCAAGATCAGATCAGGGATTTTGTCGAATCGCTAGTCAACCACGAATGTCCCGAAACCTCCGAACATATTATGATCTCTGATCAGGGGGAACTCCATTGGTTTAAATGGACGGATCAACCCATCTTGGATGAACAAGGACAAATTATAGAAGTTCAATCCTTTGGCATTGATATTACCACGCGCAAGCAGGCGGAAGAAAAACTGCGCCTCTCAGAAGAAAATCTGGCTCAAGCTCAACGCATTGCTCATATTGGCAATTGGGAATTTGATGTGATCACGAATCAGATTATTTGGTCAGCGGAACTGTTTCGCATTTTTGGTCTGGAACCCAATCAAACGGAACCCACCTATCAACAACTCCTTGACTTTATTCATCCCGATGACTGCTCAGAATTCGAGGAAACAGTCAAGCAAGCCATTGCTCAAGGACTCTGTTACGAATTAGACTTTCAAATTTTACCCCGAAATCGCACAACCGTTCGGCATCTTGAGGTGAGAATTGAACCCATTTTTGATCAACAACATCGGGTAATTAAACTCTTCGGCACCGCCTTAGATATCACCCAGCGCCAAAAAGCCGAAACCGCCCTGCGACAATCAGAAGCACGCGAACGAGAAAGAGCGCATCAACTCCAACGCACCCTCGAAGAATTAAAACGCACCCAATCCCAGCTTGTGCAAACCGCAAAAATGTCCAGTTTGGGGCAAATGGTTGCGGGAATGGCTCACGAAATTAATAATCCCGTTTCTTTTATTTTGGGCAATCTCACCATTGGTCGTCAATACTTTAATGATTTGCTGCGGCTAATTAATATTTATCAAGAAACCTATCCTAATCCCTCTTCATCTCTTCAAGATATAGCGGAAGCAATTGATTTACAGTTTATCCAAGAAGATTGGCAAAAACTGCTCAATTCTATCCAAGAAGGGGCAGAGCGGATTCATCAGATTATTCTTTCCCTGAAAAACTTTTCTCGACTTGATGAAGCTGACCTGAAGTCGGTGGATATTCATCAAGGGATAGAAAGCAGTCTGTTCATTTTACAGCATCGACTAAAACCTCCAAGCAATCGATCGGGCATTCAGGTGATTAAAGAGTATGGTCAACTGCCCCCAATCACTTGTTATGCGAATCAATTGAATCAGGTGTTTATGAATATACTTGTTAATGCCATCGATGCCATAGAAAGTCACTCGTCACCTGGAGTAATTAGGATCAGCACCGAAGTAGCTGATGCTCACCGACAATCCCTCCCGAAAAATGGAAACCAGCAGGCTGACGTCGTGATCATCCGGATTACTGACAACGGAATCGGCATCTCTGAGGAGGTACAACCGCAAATCTTTGATCCGTTTTTTACCACAAAACCCGTGGGCAGCGGTACAGGTTTGGGCTTATCTATTAGCTACCAAATTATCGTTGAGAAACATCAGGGGCAACTCAGTTGCTTGTCCACCCCAGGGGAAGGGACAACGTTCATAATCGAGATGCCGATCAACCCGCGATCGCAACAGCCAATAGAAATCCCCTTAAATGACATGGATCTTGCGAAAGAAATTAGCTAGGGTTTTGAGTGGTTCAGGTATCTATCTGTAGGTTGACGAATTTCTGGCATCTAGCGATCTAATCTAATAGAAGCTTAAACCAATAGTTAAATCGTCTATTCAGAACTTAACTCACCTATTTAAGAATAGACGACAAAGCAGACACCACAAACAAGTGTAGCCTGGGAACCTTCTGCCCTCTGCTCTTCTGAAAGCCCCCTGCCTTCTATTTGATCATGACTGTAACTGCCTCCACTTCCCCCAAACGAATCGCTGTTTTAATCGAACAAAAGTTCGAGGACATGGAGTTTCAAGTCCCGGTAACCGCCCTGCGTACTGCTGGGGAGGATGTGGTGGTACTGGGTTCTTGCCTTAAGGATGAGTACAAAGGTAAACGGGGTAAAGTCATGGTTAAACCTGATGGCACAACCTCTGAATCCCGCGCCCAGGATTTTGATGCGGTGATTATCCCTGGTGGTAAGGCACCCGACAAGATGCGGCTTAACCCGAATACCGTGCTATTTATCAAGGATGCCATGGCAGAAGATAAATTAATTGCCGCCGTTTGCCATGGTCCGCAATTGTTAATTGAAGCAGATTTGCTCCAGGGTAAACAGGTGACAGGGTTTCGGGCGATTCGCAAGGATCTAGAAAATGCCGGGGCGACATATATTGATGAACCCGTAGTCATTGATAAAAATCTGATTACCTCCCGCAAACCCAGCGATTTGCCGATCTTCACCGCTGCCATCCTGACTCACTTAGGTCATGGTGCGGATCTACCCCAGCCCGATAACCCTGCCATTGAATGGTGGCACTATGGGCAACAGTGGAATGGATTGAATAAAGGGGAGATTGTCGAGGGACTCGGCTTGGCGCTGCGTGACGAACAAAACACGCTGCAAGCGTTTGAGAGCTATGCTCAGAGGATTTCGGATCAGCATGTGCGATCGCACCTTAATCAAGTCTGTTCCTCGAAACGGGATCATGTCCAGATGCTCAAGAAGCGTTTAAATAAGCTGGTTGAACCCGATTATTGGGACAGGTTTGGGATGTCAACGGATACCGAACCCAAGCAGGGGGAGCAATCCAGGGACGAATTAGCCCTGATGCGGCAGGCGTTGGGCGATTTGCAAACAGCAGTGGTAGACGCTTACAGCCTGAGTAGTAAACTCACTGACCCCGCCAGTGCTGAAATTTTAACTCAAATCGAGAAAGACAGTAGTCAGCAAGAACAGCGTCTGGCTCAACTGTATCAGGCGAAATTGGGTACTGATACTTAGAGGACGTTCAGGCAAAACTCTACCGTTCTCACCTGAGAGAATTAGTGGTTTAAAATTTGTTGACAAATGAGGATAATTATGATTTTCAAAAATAGACAAGAAGCAGGTCAAAGACTCGCCAGCGATCTGAAAGAGTATGCCAACCGCCCCGATGTGATTGTCTTGGGATTACCCCGTGGTGGTGTACCGGTGGCGTATGAAGTGGCGCGAGGACTCGATGCCCCTCTCGATGTTTGGCTGGTTCGTAAATTAGGCGCACCGGGCCATAAAGAATTGGCAATGGGTGCGATCGCCAGTGGTGGTACGCGCATTTTAAACAAGGACGTGGTGCGATCGCTGGGTGTATCCGAGCAAACGATTGACAAAGTAGCGGCAAAAGAGCAACAAGAATTAGAACGGCGGGAAAAGGCTTACCGAGGGGATCTTCCGCCTCTGGAGTTACGCGATCGCACCGTACTTTTAGTGGATGACGGTTTAGCCACAGGGGCATCAATGCACGCCGCTGCCGTTGCCTTACGACAGCATGACCCGAAGGAAATTGTTGCCGCTGTTCCCGTTTCCGCCCCCGAAACCTGCCAGGAGTTTCAAGTCGAAGTAGACAAAATCATCTGTAGTGAAACACCCCAACCCTTCTACGCCGTCGGTCTATGGTACGACAAATTTGACCAAACCACTGACAAAGAAGTGCGTGACTTGATGGAGCGTGCCGCCAGTCAACAACCTGCTAGAGCTTAAGTAGGTGGGAACAATTAAAGGGCTCGTCATTCGTCATTTGTCATTTGTCATTTGTCATTCGTCATTTGTCATTTGTCATTTGTCATTTGTCATTTGTCATTTGTCATTTGTCATTTGTCATACTCGCTACCCTTGAGAAGCAAGCTACGTCCTTTGTAAGGGTTTAAGGGCGGGTTTAGGGACAATTGTAGGGGCGGGTTTAGGGAATCAATTCAGATATTAACCAATAACTGAACAACAAAACCCGCCCTGCCTCACCAATAACTGAACAACTGAACAACAAAACCCGCCCTTACCCACCAATAACTGAACAACAAAACCCGCCCTACCATCACTATCGTTGGGTTTCGTACCTCAACCCAACCTACAAATACGTGAGCCACAAAATCCGATCAATTGCTCAGACGTTATAGATTATAAAATTATCATGCCAACGAAAACTCAACTTACCGATGCTGTACGTCAAGCAGCACATCCTATTTCCGGGAAATCATCCGACTATGATGCCCTACTCGATCAAATCGGAGATGCTCGTTTTGTCCTCATCGGCGAAGCCTCCCACGGCACCCACGAATTTTATCAACAACGGGCAGAAATCACCAAACGGCTGATCCAAGAGAAGGGATTCACCGCCGTAGCCGTGGAAGCTGATTGGCCCGATGCGTATCGGATTAATCGCTATGTCCGCGGTGTTAGTGATGATCCGCACAGTATCGACGCATTAGCAGATTTCCAACGCTTCCCCACTTGGATGTGGCGCAACGCCGATGTATTAAATTTTGTCGGTTGGCTGCGAGAGTACAATGACGCCTTACCCAAAGGTGCGACAAAAGCGGGCTTTTATGGGTTAGATCTCTACAGCCTCAATACCTCAATCGAAGCCGTTCTCAAGTATCTAGAGACCATTGATCCCGAAGCCGCCGCCCACGCCCGTTACCGTTACTCCTGTTTCGATCACTTTGGCGAAGATACCCAAACCTATGGATACGCCACCAGTTTTGGTATGAGTGAACCCTGTGAAAATGAGGTAGTTGATCAACTGGTGGAATTACGACGCCGTGCGGCGGATTATGCCCAACGAGATGGTCGAGTTCCAGAGGATGAGTTCTTCTATGCCGAACAAAATGCACGGCTGATTAAGAACGCCGAACAATACTATCGTTCCATGTTTCGCGGTCGAATTTCCTCCTGGAATTTACGCGATCGCCACATGGCGGAAACCCTGAACCAATTGGTGACTCACTTTGAGCAACAGGGTCAACCCACGAAAGTTGTGATTTGGGAACATAACTCCCACCTCGGCGACGCCAGAGCCACCGATATGGGCGCGGCTGGGGAACTGAATGTTGGTCAACTGGTGCGTCAACAATACCAAGATGATGCCTTCCTGATTGGCTTTAGTACCTACACCGGAACCGTTACCGCCGCATCCAATTGGGGTGCATCAGCGGAACGCAAGCGAGTACGTCCAGCATTAACGGAAAGTTATGAAGCCTTGTTTCATGAGACCGGACAGCCGAACTTTTGGCTGAACTTACAGGAGCAAAACCAAGCCGTGCAAGGGTTACATAAGCGCCGCTTAGAACGTGCGATCGGGGTGATTTATCTGCCCCAAACTGAGCGCGTCAGCCATTATTTCCAGGCGCGATTACCGGAACAGTTTGATGCGATTATCCATTTTGACGAGACTCGCGCTGTCGAACCCTTAGAACGCACCCCTCAATGGGATAGAGGTGAAGCACCCGAGACTTTCCCCATGGGCGTGTAATTTTAGCCCGGATGGGTAAGGTACAAAAGAAGCGTTAACCAGCCAGTGGTTTAAACCACTGGCTAAATAAGTCGTCTTTAGACGACTGGATCAGGTTTTTGGGCTTACCCAGTTCTCCTCTTGCTCCCCTCTGCCAAGTTTGACAGAGGGGCTGGGGGTGAGGGCTTTTCCCCACATTTGTTTTAAGAAAGATGAATTAGAAGCTCATTTTCCCCTCATTCGTCTTTAGAAAGGCTCCAGCAGAGTCAAGTGCAGCTTGATAAACTTTTGCGGCGACAACTGCGAATTTTCCAAACCGTAACCGTAGCTGGTTTTATGTTTGGTTCTTCAGGACAAATTATGCTAAATTGCCTCAGACGATGCCCACGATTATTGCGACACAAGGATTTTGGGGATTATTTTGAATTTAACGAGAAGATTGAGACAGAAAATCCCAGTATAACCAATATAGATGGCTTTGGCGTCGTTTTAACTAACAGTTTGGCATAGTAAGTCCGGAAGAACCCCTTTTATCGCACTACGCACACACGTTAGGACATTTATTGAAGGCAGCATCCACGCAATCACGAAATGTTTCAAATTCATCCAACCGTTGCTTCATCCAATTTTTGAGTACAAACCACCAGCGTTCAATCTTATTGAAATCGGGGGAATATGTGGGAAGATACCAGATTTCACATCCAGCCTGAGCGACAATTTCATTGATATATTGAGAACTCGGACATCAAACTAAACCGAATCGGCTGAGGGGCCAGAAGCGGAAACAAGCGTGACCAATAATATTCGGTTGAGGCAAGAATCCCCAAACGTGAGAGTCGTTGCTATTATTGCGATTATCTCCCATGACAAATAACTGACCTTCCGGAACGCGCACAGGTGCCATTTGATAGTTTGGGGGTTCGGCAATGTAAACTTCGTCTAGCGGTTCCCCATTAATATAGACTTTGCCATCTTGAATTTGGACAATTTGACCCGGTGTAGCAATGATCCGTTTAATAAATGCTTGGTCTTTGGTAAATCCCTGCATTTGTAGTTGAGGTGGTGGATCAAAGACAATGATGTCCCCGCTTACTGGGGGTTTGAAGTGGTAGGAAATTTTTTCTACGACCACGCGATCGCCAATGTTCAATGTCGGGATCATCGAGTTTGAGGGAATGTAGCGCGGTTCGGCAATAAAGACTCGAATCAACAGCGCTAGGGCGAGTGCGATCGCCATAATTTGTAGATTTTCTCGGACTTGTTGCCAGAACTTCGATCTCGGTGATATAGATGGGTTCGATTGTTCTGCTACTGTTGACTGATTCGGTTTGTCCACAGGTATTGAAGTCCCTCCCTTGGCAGACTGATCCGTTACCGTTTTGTTCAAAGTCATATACGTTTGCCGTGAAAATCGCTGGCAGTCACCAGCCTCCAAAAAACGTTTGGCTTTCAGTCAAGATAACACGCTCTCTAGCTCTTTGAGCGATGGGGGAACTGATTGGGATAGTCTTCACGAGGCATCGGCGTTCGTGAACCCCGTCAACTGCGGTAATGGACACTCTCGTGCATGAGCATCCCATTTCTTTCAATTTGGTGTAGTACAAGCATCATACCCACTTCCCTTGCTTCCCAGGAAAAAAATACTCCCCTCTCGTGTCGTCTTTTCCCAAATGCATCCGCTAGTTTGAACTGGAATTCATAGTTTATTTTAACTTTACAGAATTCTGCATTATTATCTTTTTTTTTACAAAAATAATCCTGATATATTTCTGAATTTTTATTTTTATAAAATCTTTATTTTTAAATAAACATCATAAAAAACAGTGCCGACTTGTCAACAACTTTATCTTAAGTTGCTTTAATTATAAGTACAAGAGTTGTAATTTATGAGAGTTGACGCAATGAATACCAACAAAGTTTCTAAATTTATCGGCAGTGCTGCTATTGCAGTTAGCTTAATTTCTATGCTAGGTCAGCCAGCCAATGCTGGACAATTACATAACGGCTGGAACTATGGGATTGATGCCGTCGGTGATGGCTCTGGTGGTGCTAAGTATGACATCAAAGGATTAGCCATGAAAGAAACAGCCGATAGTATTTTTGTGGCTCTAACAGGTGGTACCCCCTTAGCAGGAAATAAAGACACAGGAGCGGTTGACAACAATATTGGATTTGGTGATTTGTTCTTTAATTTATCTGGAAAAGATTTTACCACAGCGATGAATGATGGTGATCTATTTGGAATTCGCTTTGCTGAAACTAATGATTCTCAAGTCAGCCGTACTGGGGTTTATCAAAATGTCACGGCAATGAGCGTAACTCAAGATAACGATGGGTATGGCAGCTTAAAGCAGTACTATAACAACAAGAAGTTTGACAAGATCAATACCCAAGGCACTGACTTGCCAAACAAAGCAGATGTCTACGATTATCTCTATGGCAGCACCATTGCCCAGAAGCCAACAAAGAATAATACTCCAATCCTCAATGTGATTCAATCCGGTAGATTTTTGGGCGATATTGATCTACTGGATGGCACTCAACTCAGTAATGCTGGACTCGATTTTAGTCACTTTGAAGCGAATGACTCTCACACGTTTGGTTTTAGATTTGACCGCGCTTTGCTTCCCAGAAATGGAGGTAATTTCATCAGTCATTTATTCTTAGAGTGTGGTAATGATGGTGTGGCGCTAAAAGGAGACCTTGAGTCAGTCCCTGAACCTTCTGGTCTGGCTGGGATTGCTGGCATTGGTTTAACCTTTGCGGGTATGGCTTTACGCCGTCGCCAATCACGAGGCTAGCTGCCATTTTTGTAATTGAATTATTGGTAATAACCAGCCAAGAACTCAAGTTCTTGGCTAATAGCTTAAGTCGGTTAAAACCGACTAATGGCTTACCCACATAACAAAAAGCTCCCGCATCCTTTGTCCTCCCCCCTGCCATAAAAGCTCCCGCATCCTTTGTCCTCTCCCCTCTTGTAGGGGGCTGACAGGTGTAGGTTTTTTATTTAAGGGTGGAGACTAGACTTGGGAACAAGGAAGGAAAGAAGACAAGGGGGAAAAACCGTACAGAATTCGGTTCGGTCAAACACACTTCTAACTTCTAAAAGCCGAAACGCCCTATTTTTCGTTAAAACTCTTCCTTGTCTACGGTCGCTGAGCGAAGTCGAAGTGATGGTCCACTTGTCCTCCAAGTCTAACCTGAACCCCAACCTTAAAAAACCTACCCTTGTGAGCTTGTAGGGGGAAGGGGGGTGAAGGAAGGGGAATCTACCGTGGGATGGGAGGGAAATCCAGAAAGGACAAATAACATGAGAATAAAGTTTTGCGCTAGCGTGAGAAGAGAGATATCGATTGGTTCTGTTCCCTGTGCTGCTAAATAAACGTCCTATTCTATTTACGGGTTTCGTTGCTTGCCTCGTGGGTGTATTGACCGCCTGCGCCAACAGTCCCACAGGTCAATCTTTAGAACGTTCCTTTGCCGTAGACCCCAAACTGGAGGATAATGCCTCAATTTTCGGGAGTCAGACTAATGAGCAAACGTCTTCGGCGCAATTACCAGAGGATTTCCCTACCGTAATTCCCCGCTATCCCGATGCTCAATTACAAAACGTTGAACCCTTAACTCGTTCAGATGCCCAAGGTCAACGTACCATCTGGTCATCCACTGACCCTAGTAATGATATTCAAGCATTTTACCGCAGAGCATTTGAATCAGGCAGTTGGCAGGTTATTTCTGCACCGAATCAGGACGGGATGAATTCTTTTATTGTGCGTCGGAATGATTTAAAAGTTAGGGTTTCTATTCCTACAGATACTGCGATTAACGATACGGAAGAAACGCCAACCGAGACAGAGACTGATCCAAATAGTACAACGTTTGAAATTCAGTACATTCGCAGCAGTACCGAGACAGCAGCAACACCGTCAGATGCTTCAGAATCTTCAGAGAAAGTAACAGAAAATACTGAATCCGTTGATTCAGCATCTGGCAAAGACCAGAACTTCACTGATTTTGATAACGTTCCGCCTGGATTGCGTCAGTATGTAGAAGACTTAGCCGCCTTAGGTGTTCTCACCTCTGACCCTTCTAGTGCTAACAATAAATCAGAGGATAGTGGTACATCATTTGCCGCCAACAAAATCATTACCCGCCGTCAGTATGCCCGTTGGCTGATTGATACCAATAATCGGATTTATGCGAATAGTCCGGGAAAACAAATCCGTTTAGCATCAGAAACAACTCAACCTGCATTCCAAGATGTGCCAGCCAGTGACCCAGATTTTGGCGCAATTCAGGGATTAGCAGAAGCGGGGTTAATTCCTAGTCCTTTGAGTGGTAATTCTACAGAAGTTCTTTTCCGCCCTGATGCACCCTTAACGCGAGAAAATCTAATTTTATGGAAAGTCCCGTTAGATACTCGTCAGGGGTTACCATCAGCATCTCTGGATTCAGTGCAGCAAACCTGGGGATTCCAAGATGCTAGCAAGATTGACCCGAATGCATTGCGGGCAGTTTTGGCAGATTTTCAAAATGGGGAACAATCGATTATCCGTCGCGTTTTTGGGTACACCACTCTGTTTCAACCGCAAAAGCCAGTCACACAAGCAGAAGCCGCCGCCGCCCTGTGGTATTTTGGGTCTCAGGGTGAGGGAATATCGGCTAGTGAGGTTCTCCAGCAATCGAACTAGAAAGAGTTTTGAGGTAGGTAGGGGCGGGTTTTACTATTATCGTTTCGGGTTTACTCGGATGCAATTAAACCCGCCCGAACCGAGTAGTATGTAGGGGCGGGTTTTACTACTATCCTTTTTGACCTCACCCAAATGCAACTAAACCCGCCCCTGTTTCAATGGCAATGACACTGTTAACCCTCGGTTCTGCCATTCCTGGGCTGTTGTGTCTTGGTTTAAACCTAAAATAGCGATCGCTGATCCGATGTCCCAAATGTTGCGATACCTGTTCTGGGTTCCATCCCTGACTCACTCCAGTTAGCCGTTGCTCTTAATTATTAACTAATTTGCATCGGCTTGTACTAAACCTGAACGCTAAATACACTTCCAAGATAATTTAATTGCACTTTACAGATAATTGGTGGTAAATTTTTACTAAAGAGTGCCTCAGGTTACACCGAGGCGATACTAAGGAGATAATGGGAGGTGGTTACGGGATGTGATAATGACCAAACTTGACGAGAATCAAAGGCTGAATATTACGATTAGCGGTTTTATATTGAAGCGCTTAACCTACTGGGCGAAATGCCACGGTAAGCCACCGACAACCTTTGCAGGGCAGCTAATCAGCCAACAAGTAGAAGCTAACAGAGAACTGATTGATGCCCAGATTGCGGAACTAGCGAGACTAGAGGGAATCTCAAAATCTGAACTAGAGAGGCGATGGGAGACTGAAACTAAAGGAAACTAAGCAAACTATGACCACACCTAAAGACTACGATACTTACATGATTGACCCCGATGAACAAGTGGAACGGTTGGGGCGGGTTAGTTCCGAACCTGTTCAAGCCAGCGACTATGATGACGCAACACAGCAATGTGAGGATTTAGCTGATTCTTACGGGGTGACACTCGAAGCCGTCGATCAGCGCGGCGATGACTGGTATGACTGTAATTTTCGGGGGTAAGCCATGGAGTATATTGATACCGCTAACCATATTGGACGGATTTGGAGTGCTAGCCGAGGATGGCATAACCTAGCATTCCCCGACATTCCCGCTAAATTTGTCGCCCTATGCGTTAACAACAAAATCTCTGGGATGACAGACAGGGAGATTGAGAACAAACTAACTAAGTTAGGCTTTAATCCTTCCTACCGCTACCTTGGCTTAAACAATCCTAAAGACAAAAATGATCCCACCTCACTACTTTTCTTTCTCAGAAAATATAAGAGGGATGATCAAGAGATGGATCAAGCCATCCTGACTCTCATTCGCGGGGGTATTCCCCCACGGGCGATAGTGGTAATCACCCATAAGTTGTACTGTGCCGCCTTGGGAATCGGCTGCGATCGCAGCGATAATCGTTCGTGATAACATGCTGTATTAACAAGACAATCACACTGTAGTGGTATTTATACATTACAGTGTGATTATTGAACATAATCGCACCTCTATCGACGGGTCATTTTCTCTAATTTTTCCTTCACCGCCAATTGAATTAACGAATACAACAAAATGACAAACCAAAACCCCGACAACGTAAACGCGGCAATTGCCCACCCCGTATGCGGCACTAATAATAATACCGTTCCCGCCAATAATGCAAACCCAGTCAAACAGGCATAAATCAAACTCTTAATCGCCAAATGAATTCGTTGTAAGGCGCGATCGCTCTCCAAGGAACGCACCCTGACTTGCAGTTCCCCTTGCTCGATTCTGGTTTCTAAACGGCGAATTAACAGTTCTGTGGAACTCGGTTTATTTAACCGATATTTAATAAAATCTCTGGCTTGTCTTGCCAGTTCTTTCACCACGTCTCCCCGCCCTTTGGAAACGGTTAAATTTTTGACAAAGGGTTGACTAGCGGCTAATAAGTTATACTCTGGATTTAAAGCCCGGGCAATCCCATCCAACGTGGTTAACGATTTTAAAATAAAGGTCATTTGTGCGGGTAAACGAAACGGTTGCTGCTCAAACATCACATACAACTCATTCCCCAATGCCTCAAATTCCCGTACATCGATGGGCTTTTCCCGAAACCGTTCTAAAATAAACCCGACTAAGCGTTTAACTGGGGTCATATCCGGTTGGCGTTCAAGTAACCCCATATAGGTTAAGGTATTCACTACCTCATCGGTATCTTTCCGCAGAACAGCAAAAAAGGTCTTAATCATTTGGTCTCTGGCAATGGATTTAACCTCTGCCATCGTGCCAAAATCATAGAAAATAATACTGCCGTCTTGAGCAACTGCCATATTTCCTGGATGCGGATCGGTTTGAAAAAAGCCGTCTTCTAATAACTGTTTTAGATAACAACTAATTCCCCGTTGAATTATCTCATTAGTATTGATTTCACAGGCTTCTAGACTTTGGCGATCGTCAATCTTGATGCCGGGTAAATATTCTAGAGTGAGTACCTTCTTTGTCGTGTAGCGCCAATAAACCGTCGGCACCAGAATCCCCGGATAATTATTAAAATTTTCCCGAAACCGATCGGCATTTTTACCTTCTTGGATATAGTCTACTTCTTGATAGAGTAAATCAAAAAATTCGCGATAAATTGCTTCAATTTTATACTTCCTTACCCAAGGCAAATACCGATTAACAAATCGCACCAATTCCTGTATGATTTTAAAATCTAAATTAAAAAGTCGCTCAATCCCCGGACGCTGCACCTTCACCACCACATCTTCCCCAGTATGCAGCCGTGCTTTGTGAACTTGACCCAAACTCGCTGCTGCCAGAGGAAAGGGGTCAAACTCCCGATATAATGCATGAATAGATTGACCCAGTTCGACTTCAATCACCGCGATCGCTTCCGCCCCACTAAATGCCGGCACCCGATCCTGTAAATGCGCCAATGCCTCGATGTACTCTAAGGGCAGTAAATCAGCACGAGTCGAGAGGGCTTGCCCAATTTTAATAAACGTTGGACCTAAATCCAGCAACGCCCCCACCAGCCACTGGGCGCGGCGGTTGCGGTGATTGGGCGTATCGTTGGCAATGGTTTTGTCCCACCATAGATAGAACATAAACTTCGCCGCCGACCGAAAAATGTCAATCTGGCGGGCGAGGGGGGAATACTTTCGTCGTTGCCAACGGGGTGGCTTGGGCGTAGCCTTAGTCAGCATTCTGCCTTGTGCATCTGATGAATGAGGGAACAGGAGCGAGAACCTATCGCTCTCCTCCTTAATACTTTAAGGTTTTATGGCAAAATAGGCTGCGCTAGACAACTTACGACTTATGCACAGACTCTGTAGGGACAATTCCTGAATTGCCCCTATAGATTGTGGTTCAACTTATCAATTATGACTAAGGGCGGGTTTTGTTGTTTCTTTATTGGTAAATAGCTAACTTTAGTTCCTAAACCCGCCCCTACAGTTCCTAAACCCGCCCCTACAGTTCCTAAACCCGCCCCTACAATTGACTGGCAGACGTGCCATGGCATGTCTCCACAGGGCTGATTCACTTAATCGGGTAGAGTTAAGGTAAATGAAATTATTGCCTGATGAGAATTGTCTAAAGGCTGACTCGCCACCTCAATTGTGCCGTTGAGATGATTGACTAAACACTTCACTAATGCTAGTCCTAATCCCGTTCCAGGAACAGCTTGCTTGGTGATTCCTTGACCGCGCCGAAATTTATCAAAAATATAGTTAATATCGGTTGGTAATATACTGTCACCGATGTTGGTCAAGGTTAACACCAGTCGATTGACCGTAGCATGAACGTGGTACTCAACTTTGAGAGAAACGGTGGTATCGGGGTGGGCATATTTGCCAGCATTGGTTAACAATTCCAGTAGGATACGGTTTAAACTCTCTGGATCGGTGTGAATCATTAGCGATTTTAAGGGGCAATCTAGGTTGAATGTCAATGACTTCGATGCCCATTTCTCCTCAAAATCCTGCGCTAATATCTGGATCAGCAGGATTAAGTCAATGGATTGCTTCTGGATATAAGCGGGATTGGATTCGAGTTGCTGTAAACTGAGTAAATCGTTGATCAAGTCGATTTCTTGATTACACTGTTGCTCTAGAATTTCCAAATACTTTTGTCGGCGCTTGGCGGGGAGTTTGGGTTGGCGCAACATGCGAATTGCCAGACTCATCGCCGTTAAAGGTGTTCTCAGCTCATGATTCATGGTACTAATGAATTCTTCTTTAAGCTGATTTAATTCCTGAAGCTGATCTACCTGTTGGCGGATGCTTTGATGTAACTGGGCGGGAACGGTTAAACAGGGAGACGGCTGAACCGAGTGATGGTTAAGGCGGGAGGATTCTGGCTGTTGGCTTTGATGCTGGTGAATCAACTCACTCAGTTGCGTCGCCACCCATCTGATCCATTCAATGTCATCCGCTTGCCATAAACGCGGCTGATCCTGTTGGACAACCAAAAATCCTAATCGTTTCAGATGTTGAGAACCATTGCTAAAGGTGTGACACAGGGGAACCATTAACACCCCATGGCTAATCGCCTCCTCAAATAGGGAGATTCCTGAAGTCTCGATTGGAGTATTTGCCCAATCCGCGATCGCAATCGGTTCAGGTGTCTGTTTCCAAGCCATTTGGCATAAGCCAGAGTCAGATAACCGGAAGGATTGATGGAGTAATCGTTGGGAGTTTAGCTGAACTGATTGATCAAGCGTAGGAGTACACCATTCAGCGACAACCTTAACCTCAATTGATGGCGGAGGCTTGTCATCTTGATGCGATTGATCTAGAGCATGATTATGATTAAACAGCAGTAGCCAACCCCGATCTGCCTGAATTGCTTGAGTGGTACTGAAAACGACTTGGGCAATAGTTTCATCGAAAGTGCGATCGCTCTGGATAAACTGACTGAATGGGGAAAGCAGCGTCTGGTATCGTTTAGACTGATCGACTTGCTGGGTAAGCTGAACGTGAGCGATGGCAACGGCTACAGATTCAGCCACCTCACTTAACCGTTGTTTTTCCGGTATCGTCCAATCATAAGACTGCGATCGCCCTAACACAATCATCCCATTCACCCTTGATTGACACCAGGTATGAAGCCTCAACACTGCCCTAACGGGGAGCCAATCCCAACACCGTTGATCCGTCAACTCCGGATCAGAGTCCTGAATATCCGGAATTGCCAAGGGTTCTCCCGCTACAGTCAGAAATGATGGGTATTGCCCTAGGTTTTGCGGTTGAGGTTGTCGCCCTGAGTAGCCCTCGGCATACCATAATCCCATCTGGGGAATTGTCGTTGGGTATCTGTCAACGTTGTCGGTTGGGTTGAAAGACGAAACCCAACTCGCTTGGTTAGCTTGAACATTTTGTGCCAACCTGACATGCTCCCTTGCGATTTCTGGGGAAAACGCTGCAATTAAGCAACAATCAACCTGAAATGCCTCACCTAATACCTGGGCAATACTTGCCAATAACGTCTGTGGATTGGGACTAGCAATGATAATTGAAATAATCTGTTGTCCCAGTGGACTAGATGAAGGCGGGTAATGCATGATAACTAATTCTTGATAAGTTTGGTTTTATTTTGTATTATCAGAGCTGTGGAACGTTTCCACACACCATAAGGATGGCTATCTCATTGAATTTAATTTGATTCGGCGAGAAGTCTCCCGCCATAATCTACGATTTGGCGGCGATATGAATCGCGCCTTGTGACAAAACTTGTTTTTATATGCCTATATCAGTAGCTCGTAATACCTACTAGAGCGATGGATAGATGAGGTAGACAAAGCTTGGACAACGCCAGTAGGCAGGTAGTTCAGGTAAGGCGGCACTCTATGGTACCCCTTAGCCTCCAAATTCAAAATGTCAAATTTTTGGATAACCATGAGTGAATACCTCTATGCTCCTAGGTGAGAACAGCGGCAACTGTTTTAGCGAAGATATGTCCAACGTTTCACCTGCTTTCCCCAAGTGCTACAAGGCTTAGGGATTAATTTTCGGATTAGTCTTCAGACATCAGTCAAAGGATAGATTTTTGAAACGGTTGCTGCTGGCTCAAAGATAGATGGTCAGACTTAGTATTCCCGTTCTGACGACGGATATATCAACCGTAGGGGTTTGGTAACCCAATCCAAATAAGGGTTTGGTAACCAATCCAAATAAGGGTTTGGTAACCAAACCAAAGTAAGGGCTTGGTA
>NZ_JBKHHI010000060.1:0-22903 GCF_046539235.1 Coleofasciculus sp. | reverse complement strand
CTCTAAATCCGTGAAATCAGTGTTACTAGGCTCCCACCCTTCACCCCGACTAGATGCAGAATTGAGTACCACGAATTTAATCGGGGCAAATTTGCAGGGGGCGACAATGCCTGATGGTCGAATTCATGACACAGATTGACACAGATTAAATGGCACAGACAGAACAGTGAATAGTGAGGCACACAGATTAACACAGACAAGTAAATAATCTCTCCAACAATTCTTACATCTTTATCATCCTTTGCCAGTGAGAATTAACCTGTCTGTGCAATCAGTGCGACTAACCTGCCAACTCCCACCCCTAACCTCCCTCTAAATCCGTGAAATCAGTGTTACTAGGCTCCCACCCTTCACCCCGACTAGATTATGATTGGATAATGACTCTTTCTGTACTGGCTACATCTATGAAACGGCTATTAGAACAACTGGATGCGATCGCGGCAATTGTCGATACGGTTAATCCATCCCAGATAGAACATGACCCTCAAGGTGTAGCCAATCGTTATCGGTTGTATGCTAGTAGCTACGACCCTCTCTTACGGGTAAAGACTCTCTTGCATCGCTTAATGGCTGAAATTTGCCAGGGGAAGCCTGTCAATGGCTATCTGAGTGCTGATTATGGCTATGGCAAAACGGCAACCCTGGTTTATTTGTGGCATCAGTGTCAGCAACATCAGATTGTTGCGGTGCCACCGTTCAAGTTTAAGGAGTTGGACAACTTGATGGTTGCCACCTATGGTTGGATTAAGACTTGTGTGCCACCTGAACGTATTCCAGAAATTGAGGCATTGTATGTTAAATATGGCAAACAGTCTCGGGCATCGCAAGCCGCAGAACTAGCCCGGAAGTACAGGCTATCTGAAGACAAAGCCCTGAAAATTGTTCAAGACTTAAAGACTGATATTACCAACACCGATAGTGTGTTGAGTTTTTGGCAAGAGAGTATTCCAATTCTCCAGCAAGGGGGAATGAAAGGGTTAGCCATATTCGCTGATGAAAGTCAAGAGTTTTTGCGAACGGAAGAAGGTTCAAGCGCCCGAATTCAGATTTTGAGTAATTTAGTTAAAGGGATGCGAGCGTTAGGAAATACGCCTGTCGCGTTAATTTTTAGTATGCCGATAGATCCCACGGAATCGGCGATTGAGGAACAAGCGGGTGATATTATCCACCGGATGAAGCAGCAGCAGGTTTTTCTTAGACTCGCAGATGCTTATAGTTCTGAGTTTCCTGAGCAACTTTGGCATTCGTTGTGTGATAAGTTTTTGGATGATGGGTTAAAGCCTGAACAAGTTGCACATCCAGCGACAATTGAGAGTTTAGGACAGTTGTGCGATCGCAAAGATTTCAGTAATGGTCCGCGCACGGTTATTGAAGTCTATAAACGCTTGGTTGGTTTTGTCCGAGATAATAATCGTCCTTACACTCCCCTAGATTTAATTAATGATTATTTAGCCGGACGAGTGCAGTTTTATGGGGCGAGTCAACACCGGATTAATCATGCGATTAACACTTTAGAACAGCTAGAACCTGTGCAAAGGCATTCTCAAGGACGAGACGTGATTCGGCTTTTGGCTATTTTTCCAGGGGGACTTTCTGAATCGGTGGCGCAGGAATTTGGACTGAAAAACAGTCTCAGGGAATTAGCCGATGATAATCAGTTGTATGGTGTACATATTATCCAACTTAGCCACAATCGCTATGCATTGGTGGCATTAAGTCAGCCTAATACTCCCACCGTTATTGATAAAATACTAAATCGGTTTCGCCAGCGTTGGTTTCGGGATTGGCATGATGGGCAAAAAGAAGAGATGGCTGCCAATATTTTCCGTTCCGATATTCTGCCTTTGCTGTTTCCCGTTAAGCGAGCCGGTCAAAAAGGGAATTGGAATTGGCGCTATCCTCAAGCATGGAATGTGGATCGATTTGGCTCCTATACTTTTCTCAACGGTGCGCCAGAACAATATAATCCGGAATTTCCCAACCGTTCTTTAGTCATTAGTGTCGGGAGTCTCGATTCCGGGTTAATGAGATTTATTCCGCCTGAAGACAGTCATTTAGATTGGCGATTTTACCTAAGTTATGAGCGGAAAGCGCCTGAAATTAGGCAAAAAATAACTGCCATATCGGGAACTGGTCAGGTGGATTTTCATATTCAGCTCAGTCGCCGTTTTGAAGGGGGATATCCCACTGTTTTTGGTTTATTGAAAAAAGTTATTCCGGCGGAACATTGTTCCGCTTGTACACTGCTTACTCTCTCTGATTATATTCAAGATTGGCTATTGGATAATCCGGAAGTGAGTAAGGCAGATCGGGCGAGATTGGAACACCATCGTCAGGAATGTCATCAGTATGCCCTGCGATTGTTATTTCCAGAGGTTCGACCTGATAGTTGGGCGATTGAGGGGCTAGAGAAGGTGAAAGGTGCGGAAACGAAACTAATTGAGTCAGTGTTTTATCTGAAGTGTAAAGCGCTCTTTCCTAACTATCAGTCTTTCTACAACAACTTGCGTCCAAGCTTGCTTAAATATAAATTGACGCTGGAGAAAGTGCCTCTGGCTGTTCGTCGGGGGCGTCAGTTGTATCAAGTTACCAAAGCAGATTTTGAACGGTTATTTGAGACAATGGGTTCAGGGTTGCCGAGTGTTTTGGCAATTTTTCAGAAGCATGGTTTGATTGCTGATTATAAAATTGCTAGCAAGAAGGGAGAAATTTCTCAAGTCCAATTTACCTCACATTCTCTGGAAGAATTTATTGTCCAAGCCTTGAAGTTAACCGGAAGAACCCAAGTCATTGAGACGCGACAAGGACAAGACCATAGTAAAGCGTTAGACTATCGAGAATTATGGCAAGAGGTGAAGCGGCTGGGCTATCTTCAAGACGAGTTTGAGGAAGCGATTGAATGGTTGCGACTGCGACGCTATATTGAGTGGGAGCGACAAAAGGGGATTATTCGTCAAGCTGTAGAGACGCGCCATGGCGCGTCTCTACTAGAGCCTGATGATTTAAGGGGTCAGTTAAATGAAATTCGCCACCGGGTTTCTGAGTGGCGAGGCGCTTTTGATGAGGTGATGCTTCATGACGTTGAACAAGGTTTAGATGAAGCGGACAAAACTCTGAGTTGGGTAATTGATTCATTGGCAAAAGACGATGATACGGCACAATTAAATCTTTTTGAATCAACTGGATTTGAGTCAGGTAATCCACAATCTATATCCGATGACAAAGTGGGGGATTTGGGGGAAGCGACGGTAGTTCTCGATCAACTTCAGAGAACGATACAAGGCATGGGTGAGCAACTTGAAGAATTTCGCCAGGAGAAACGCTCGGCGCTTGAGCAAGAACTGGGTGAGATGAAACGGCGGTTAGAAAATTTGACCAGAGAATTGATCAACTCGAAAGTGAGTCAGCTTATTATTGGCAATAGTGGTTTAGAATCCTGTCTCAATGACTACCGGACGAATTTGGAACGGCAAGTTAAACAGCTCGATAAAGATTGCCAGAAAACCAGTCATTCGATTTGTTTAGAGGACGCCAATGTTTTGAGTTTATATCGTCAAAGAGAGCAGTGTTTTAAGTCTTTGAGAAGTTACGAAAATAGGAAAAGATCACTTCAGGATTTGGTGGCGGGTTTGGAGCAGTGGCGAATTATTTTGACTCGCGCTGAGGTTTTGCGAGAGAATTTGGTGAATGACTCGGAAAAGCTAAGGCGTTATGATGATGAATTTGTTGACCGCGTGGTTACCTATTTTGCGACTCACAAAATAGAGGGGTTTAGGGAGTATGAGCAGTTACAGCGCCCTTTAGTTGAACTTGAACAAGAGGTTAAGCGAGATCGGCGATCGCGTCGGGAAGCTTTTGAGAAACTTCTCAACCAGTATCAATCTCTGTTGGCGCGGATTGCAGACAATGAATCTTGTCTCAGTCGTCTCTGTCGGTTTGATGATGAAGACGAGAAGGGTTCTTACCAAACCCTGAGACAGGTGTTTTTAGATAAGCTGCAAAATTGGTGCGATCGCAAAATTTACCAATGGGAAAAGCTGGAACAGGATTTATCGTTTCTGGCTCAAGAACGTAATCAAGATGTGCAAGACTTATTGAGTCAAGTTAGTCGTTTGAAACGTAGCTTAGATGAACGGGTAAAGGAATTATATGAATTAATAGAAGCTGGAGGAGTCGGAGAGGAACAAATCAGGCAACTGCAAGCTATTGCTGAAGTAGAAAAGAACTTACAGGCGGAATGGGGGAAACTTGAGTTTGACAAAGATGAGAATCTTCAGGCGGAGGAGAGACAGCTTTTAGAGGCGATTGACTCTTTGGGTGATGAAGTCTCGATTGGTAAACTTCGGCAACAGATTTCAGCGGATGAGAAGCTGTGGAAACAGTTGAAGTTCTTGTATCAGAAGGGACATCTAGAAATTACCTTGCACCGCAGAAATTTTAAGCCCTGAACTAAAGTTCGGGCTAAAAGCTCAAGTCAGCTAAAGCTGACTGGATATGGATTTTAGTCCACCAAGCTTGGACTTGAGCAAATCGCTGTGAAACTAAGCTCGGTTTGGAGTTGCGTAAATACCTGCATCGCTTACTACAAAACCCTAAAATCAGTGCCATTTACGTTAAGATGGAGACAGTACCTTTTTTTAGGTCATCGCGATCGCTATGATAACCACAGAACAAGTTCGCTGGACTGTTGGTGATTTAGAACTCTTTCCAGAAGACGGAAAACGGTATGAAATCATTGATGGAGAACTGATTGTGACGAGAGCGCCTGATTGGAAACATCAGGAGGTTACCGGAAATGTGTATGCTCAGTTACAGACTTGGTCGCGTCAGACCGGTTTAGGAAGAGCCGCGATCGCTCCGGGTATTATTTTCTCAGCTACCGATAGCGTCATCCCTGATGTGGTTTGGGCAAGTAATCAGCGATTAGAGGAATGCTTAGATGAGTCGGGACACTTAACTGATGCACCTGAGTTGGTTGTTGAAGTGCTATCAAAAGGGAGTAAAGATAGACAACGGGATTTAGAGTTAAAGCTCAAACTTTATTCCACCCAGGGAGTCCAAGAGTATTGGATTCTCGATCGCCAGAAGCAAGAGATTAAAGTTTATCGGCGCGAACAGGCGATGCTGAAATTAGTAGTAACATTGTTTGCTCAAGATGTACTGACAACTCCGCTTCTGCCTGGGTTTAGTGGTATAGTAGGAGAACTATTTAACTAAACAAGTTTAGGTGTAAGTTATGCCCAAAAGTATTCCAAAAATTTACTCGGTAATATATGTTTTATAAAAGGCTTAAAGGTTAGAGTTGACTAATGCGCCCAGGATGTGAAGAAAACTGTTATGTCTAAAATCATTCCAATTTTTCACTTACCCAAGGAGTATCCAGAGGACATGAGGATACTGGCAAAAGGGCTGGTTGCCAATAATGGTCAAACCTTAAAGACAACTTTGTCTTGGTTGGAAGGGAAGCTGGTTACTCATAAAGCGCATAGAGGTAAGCCAGCAGGAACACCCATGTCTGGTACGACGATTAAAAATTATTTAACGGGTTTTTACGTTTTAGATCTCTTCAAAGCGGATGGTAAGCTCTATTCAGAAACAATTCCTCGCCCAAGAGCCTCAGTTTCTGTTAATGCTAAGATAGAGGCCAGTAAACCGCTAGAAATTGTTTTGCAAAATTCCTCTGTTGAAGTATTTGAGGAAAACTTTACTCGGACTTGTTCTCAGTATTCCCAGGTGGTCATAGATTATAACTCTAATCGCTGGTCACTTCAGGAAAAATACCACATTAACGATAATTGCCCCCCTGCTCAACTTAAGGAATTGCTGACAAAATACTGCGAATATAGCTACGTTGGTCATCCTGGTGTCGGTTATCTCGAAATATTCTATAATGAGAAAATCCAAATTGATAACTATTTGAATCTTTTTGATTTTATTGTTGAAAATTATGGTGATGTGGCAGAGAAAAGCCTTGGATTAATTCCGCTTGCTAATATACTCAATCATCTTCGGAAAGTATCAGATTATACGGATGAAGATTTCAATAAACATTTGATTCAGTTACAACTGACTCATCGAATTGAATTAAGGACGACTAAATCCCAGTTAGCTCGTAATATGGGAATTGATTTGGTTGATATCCGAGGCGTTAAGTATGGATTTATTAAAATTTTAGAACCGGCTATTGCAGTTTAACTATGCCCTACCAAGACGTTAATGGAAAATCTATAGCAGATGCCCAAAATCCTTATGTTGTTTCCGGTGCGGCTGCATCAGTAGTCAATCAGGAGTACACTTCAAAACTTGTCCGAACAAAATTTATTAATGACCTCCTTGATGAAGTTCAACAATCTATCAAAATCCGCAGACCCATTAAGCTATTTTTTGTGGGAGAGTATGGATATGGGAAAACAACGTTACTCAATTTGATCGCCCAAGAATTTAATCATAACAATGGGGTGTGTGTGCCAATTAAGTTTCAAGAAATAGTCACACCCGTTGCAGCATCCAGCCAGCCCGAAAAACACTTTGAAAGTCTTTTAGGCGCTATTTTGCTTAAGTTATACAATGTTTTGCTTCAGGAAGGTCTTTTAACACAATCAGACAAAAAAATATTTGAAGAAACAGAGTACATAAATCTCTTCGATGTTTTTTTTGAACTTCTTAAACGTACCCAAAAAGTATATATTTTAATTGCTTTTGATGAAGTTGAGGCACTGTTTTCAAATCTCAGTATAGAACCTTCATATTTCCTGAGTTTTTTGCATAGTTTGTCAGAAAAATTTTCCCCTAGACCGGGTTGGTCATTATGTGTCAGTGTAACGGAAGAATACTATGCCCAAATTATTTCAGAAGCTCGTCAGTTACAAGAAGCTAGGTTTAATTTTAAAATCCTCAAATCTCTGCGCCCACAAGAAGTAAAAGAATATATAGAAACAAAAAATAGTTCTGTAACTTTAATGACGGATAATAAGGTTTATCCTTTTGAAGAGGACGTTATTGACTTTGTGGCAGTCGTGTCTGGAGGAATTCCCCGATTTGTAGAAACGATCTGCCAGTTGATTTGGGCTGAAGCTGAATTGTCCCATACATCTGTTAGTTTGGAAACGGCTCGAAGAATTTTTAGTAATAGTTATCGGGTTTATGCAGAGGCTTATTTTTCAGAATTACGGAGTAGTTATGCTCTGTCTGAGGAAGCAGAGGCTTTCCTGAATATTCTATTTTTTAGTGGTGGGAGAAGACAGTCTATTCAAGACCTTTTGCGTTGGAAAGATGTTTGTCAGATTGCCTATTTTGATGGACTATCCGATCAGCAAGCTAAATATAGGTTAGATAAAGCCAGTAGAGAACTCAGAAGTAAATCTGATTTTGAGCAATATATTGATATTTTTGGTCAAAATCCTTATCGGTATACTCTTACAAATTTGGTATTTAAGGATATATTCAAAAATCGGGAAAGACTTTAACCTCAGATCTCTATGTCAGCAGAAAACTTTGAACAAAATTATTTATCGATGAACCCTAAGAATGTTGGCGCTGAAATTAATCAACTCCAAAGAACCTTAGAGATAATTGTGCAACCGTACCAAAGACCAATTGCTTCTATTTTACCTGAAGAAAGACGATTGGAAATTTCTTTGTTATTTGACGATACGGATATCGAAGATTGCTATGATAGGTTTTCGAGTTGGGAAGGTTCTTTATCGAAGAAAAAAGTTCGAGGCTGGCTTAATCAATTTGAAACTAATCTTGACAAAAACATAGCCTATTTACTACTCAGTAAGTTTCAGTTTTTCTCAAAAAATGATATTGAAACTGCTACACAAAGTTTGCAATCCCAGCTCATTAATCTTTTGATTGACCAAGAACATCTACGACAAGCATTTTATTCAGATCCGAAAGCCCATGTTAAAAATGAGGCTGAGTTGCAAAAGTGGCTGCGAAATAAAGTTATCCGATATGCAAGATTACCTTCTCCTCCAAATACATCTGTTGAAAGCCAAGATAGACTTTGGGGAACCTATGAAAGGTCTGCTCTAACTGGAACTAGCTCCCCTGACGGGAAAAAACTTAGACCATTGAAAGAATACTTTGAATCTACTTCTGGCAACCCGGAAACTTCAGTATTTGTCTTTATGGACTACACTAATGGTTCTGGGAATCAACTCGGTAAATGTATTAAACAAATTAATAAGTTAATTAAAAATTATCCGATATGGCAAGATTCAATTTTTATTTTCATGTACATTGTTCAGTCAGAATCATTTTCCCTTGGGACTATAGAATCTGCCCCTGCCAATAGTCAAACGCTTTTTTATGATAAAATGCTTTATTACAAAGATCCAGAAATTATGAAGCTTATTGCAGAGCATCAAATTACTGAAGCTGAATATGATGCCTTTATTGAAAAATACTGCTTGCGTTCATCTGGAAAACATGACGTAGGATATCTTCAATCAGGTTCCTTGAGTTGTCACCACTATAGCTGTCCTAATAATACATTACCCTTTTTTAATAAACCTTCTAAAAATTGGACACCATTATTTAGGAATAGTCAAACTCCAAGTGCAACTCCTTATAAACGAAAATGAATTAACCGTTAGAATCAAACATAATCGGCAGGTCGTCGCAAAATCTTAAACGGATTAGCCGACTTGACCTCAAAACTAGGATATCGCTCTTGAGCCACCTCTACAGCGCGTTGCCAGTCAGGATGCTGATCAGTCCAGAGGGGATGACGGATCATCAAAACTCGCGATCGCACTCTCCCTTTTCCCTGACGAACATATCCTTGTAAACTGCCAAATGACTCGGAAGTACGATACCCCAAACTCCTGATAATTCTAGGAATTGAAGCATTTTCCCCCTCCAGAAGATTGAGCCAAGGATTTCTTAGTTCATGCCAAGCCGAACTCAGATCAACCCGATTAGCGGATGATAAAGCAATTCTCGCCATATCCAAAGCCAATCGCCAATCGAGCAAACCATGATAGGGAAGATTGCTAAAATCCCGTAGACAGAGATTACAGGACGTATCACATTTGCTACCGTGAGGTTGTGAGCCCTGGGGATCAAGCTTAGAATCGATCCATTCCCAGGCAATCCCATCCTGATTTGTTGGTTGTGCCAAATTCATTAAAGCCGCAAACTCTTGGGGTTGCGCTAACAATTGACAATAACCTGCACCATTTTCCAGTTGATCACACAAGAATGCTTGACCAATTGGCTGGTCATCCTCACCCGGAAGGGAACGAAATCCCGCCTGTAGTTCCAATGCATCCACATCTAAACGATAACCCGCCGCAATCCGTAACCACTTACTGTTACACTCTGGGCAATTACCAACATTGTGTAGGAAGAAGGCATTGCACTGCGGACAACGGTAACCCGTGAGCGGATTCTCTGGAGTTGGCACAATCGTTAAGTTATCGGGATTTAGCACCAATCCACTGGCTGAAGGGATAGCTGCACCTGATTGTTTGAGTTGTTGTTGGATCTCCATATCATCCAGTCCACAACTTTTGATGTAATTGAGAATAGAACGGCGCAGCTTTTCCTCACTTCCAGGAATAAAGGTAGGGTAGGGCATATAACGATGCTGACGCTTAACGCCCAACTGACGAATGACAGCTTCAGTGACATCAATGGTCTTTTGTGATGGATTATTATAGGGTCGATAGCTAACCCAGCCTTGACCCAACCCTTCTAGGGTTCTGGCGATGTGGGGGAAGAGGGAATATATAATCTCCTCTACCAAAAGGTCTGCCATGCGAGAGATATGTACCCGTTGTCTTTCACTAGGATTGACCAACTGACAGGGTTCAATATCCTCCCAGTCATAGCAGTTGAACCATTGCTCCCAATGACCTTCAGCCGACTTATAGTTCTTAGCATTGAAGGTAGAACCACCAGGACAGATTCCTTGTCTAAGTAAGGCATCAAAAATAGTGCCTCGCAAGTTAGCAATGGGAATACGCCCTGGATAAAGTTGAAGTAACTTTATCCATTCTGTACGCGCTTTTTGATTGGATGGTTGTCTTCCCCTTGACCAACGCAGAGATTCTTTAATGATCTCGTCTGGCATAGCAGCATCAAAACGGTCATGGGCGAGTATGTCGTCATCCGTTTCTTGCGTTGGTTCTGTTACTTTTGAGTGTAAAGCAGGATTTAAAGAAAGCAGTATATTCAAAGCTGCTGAGTTCGGATCAATTTCTCGCAAATAGGGAGCTAAGTCATTCCAGTATTGCCGAAAGGCTTGAATCATAGTGAGGCGTGCCATATCGCGGTAATGATCTCGCTCTATGCCTGCTGCTAGCTTGGCGGCGTCTTGGCGACTATCGGAGAAAATCACCAGTTTTCGGGATGAGACACCTGCACCACTTGAACCCATTTCTCGCAACGTCGCACTTGCCAACACCTGACAGGCTTTTTGGAATCCAGTCCGATGACTCCGCAAGGGAGTTTTGAAGGTTCTCCGACGGCTGTAGTCCGCATCGCATCGAGGACACCTACTTGGCATGGAAGACTGTTGCTCGGCTTTTTCCCCCATTACCTGATAAAGCCAACCTGGGATTTCATCGGGCTGACAAGGTGCCTTATCCATCCTCAGTAAACCGGTGATGCGATGGAGTTTGGCTTTAACCCATCTCCGTTTAATCTTGTCTACCGTCCACTCTAAGTCTTGAGGTTCTAGTGTTTGATGATAGGGTAGAGACCAAAACACAGCATACTGTCCATATCGCTGTCCCAGATTCACTCGATCTGGCATATTTTCCAAGTCCGGCTGATCGGCTGTCAAGACAAAACCCTTGCCCACCGGATGCTTATAACCGCCCAGAAACACATCGCCACAGACTTCACAGACAATGAAATCGAGAACCCGAGCACCGCAGTCACAGGAAATTCGATGAGTATCGTGGATGGTGCCAACTGTCGGTTTTTGAGTCGAAGCCGCATCCAGACGAGCCTGACGCGCCTGATCCGGCAAAGTTGTACAGTCTGGATTGCAGCAAGCCCAGAGATTTTGTAAGTTATGGAAGAATAAATGTCCCCGCACAGGTTGAGGCGATCGCCCATTGCTTCCCTGAGACATTCCCAATGCTAGCAATAAGCCTCTCATGGCATTAGACGCGATCGCGCTCCGCGCAGTGGCAAAGCCAATCGCATCCTCTAGAGAACTTGCTCCCGGAAATAACTGCCCATCTAAGTCCTGAATCTGGGTTGGTCGAACTGTTCTATTAACAGCTTGACAAGCATCCCGCAGTGCATCGGGGGCTTGAATCCGGGCTAAGGCTTCTCCTAATCGTTGCTTGGCACTCATCCCTCCTTGTCGAGGTTGTCCTAACTGAGTGGCTAACTGGCTGATTTGAGTGTCGCAGTTTTCTACATCCGGAGAACCTGCTAACCAATCCGGTTGCACGCTTTGGGCAAATTCTTCAAAGGCATGGCGATACGGTAAAATAAATGTCCGCGAACCGGCTACTGGCTCGATTTGTTCACCACTAATGAATTCAAATTGATCTCTGCCAAAAAACTCTCGTAGGAATCGTCTCCCTTCCGGGTTATCCTCCAAACTGGCTGTTGTTGTCAGAATTCGCAGCTTGGGTGAGTCGGGTGTTAAACCAAGGCGATAGAGTAATAAGCGGAGAATATAAGCCACCTCCGTTCCTGGCGTCCCTCGGTAAGCATGAAGTTCATCAATAATTAGGAAAAACTCTCGCTCTGGATGTCCGGGTTCAGCTAACCAGGCTTGAGTTTCCTCAAAAATACTGTCCTCAATACTCCGCATCATCATGATGTTGAGCATGGAGTAGTTCGTAATTAAAATATCTGGAGGCGTTTCTTGCATATCCCAACGTGACCACATCTCACCCCCATCGAGCCTAGGGAAATAGTATTGCAGTTCGCGATCGCGTTCAGGATCGTTTTGCAGTGCATTCAGTACATCTTGCCGCTGTTCCTGCATCTGGAGCAAGATTTGGCGTAACCGTTCCCGGTTTTGGTCTGTTTCGATTCCGGAAACTGGTGTTAATCCGGTATAACGTCCAAACGTAATCCGATTCCCTTTTCTGTGTCGATCTAGCCATTGATGGTGATAAAGCTCAATATTAGCTGGGAAGAGTTTTTTCGCTAATTCAGCTAAATCCCCATAATCCGGACATTCTGAGGACAAACGCTGTGCCGCCCCTGCCAAATTTAACCCAGAAGATGGATAAATCGGAACCGTCTCTACCAATGGGGGTTGACTCAATACTCCCCGACGATTAAGAATTGTATCTCGCTCTTGACTAAGAACCCGCGATCGCAGGGGAAAGGCACTTTTAATATACAGCCGATAAAGGCGGTCAAGCCGTTGATAGGCTCCAATTAAATCATGCATTAGTTGTTACCTCATCCTCTTCCCAGGTTACCTGAAGTTTTTGAGTTAGCTGCTGCACCAGTTCTCGCCCCACATTTTCATAAATTAGCCACAAGCTTTGCTCTGTTTTTTGATAATTTGGAAGTTGTCCAGATGCCAACACCAAGGCTCGTTCATACAGTTGGGGCCATCGTTGGCTGTACGGAATGGCTAAACGTGCTTTTACCCTATCGTAACGGGCAATGCCGGGTTGATCACGATGCTGCAATGCTAGAAATCGCAAACCATACCAATCCCCCTGTCGCCAACTGTTCGTTGCAGCGTCATAAAACAGAGTTAAACGAGAGCGATCGCCGCCATCTAAATCCCACATCTGGTACAGTCCCGTCTGTTGGGAAAACACGCATTCAGTAAAGTCATCACTATCGAAGCGTTTCCAGTGATAGAGACTGGGTACAATTCCTGGTAGACTCCGCAGTCTTAACATCCATTCTTTGAGTTCAGGTAAGATTTCAGCGAGTTGATTGGCGACGTTCCCTCTATTTTGGATTGATAAACCCAAGGACGTTTTCACCTGCTCAATTATGGGATTAATCTGGGTTGAATCGGTTAACTGAATTTGAATACAATCCGGTGCATGACCTCTTGAGTGGTGAATCACGTTAACCTGGGCGTACTGTTCTAACATAGACAACAGGTGTCCAGTTTGTTGACCACAGAGGATAAATTTTGCTGTTTCCGACTGAGACTCAATTTGAACAAGACTTGTTGGTGCAGCCGACCAATGTCTTCCATCCGCAGAAGACTCAATATGTCCTAACAGTTTGAGTCGCCGCAAAATGCGACCAGGGGTTTCTATTTTCAGCGCTTGACAAGCTTTTTTAAATAATTCCCAAGTACCATGACCTGTAGCCGATAGCCAGTAGAGTAGTTGTTGATACCGTTGAGAACTTGCTTCACTCTCCGGTACTTCCTGAGTCGTCGATGTTGGTATTATCTGGAAAGGATCATCATTTCGGTCAGACTCAACGATTGTGTAGGGAATGGGATTCTCCAATTATCTGAGTCATCTCCCCCAGCGTGTTAAATTGACATAACAGCAACGGCTAAATTTGCCCAATTCTGTTGTTTACGTGAGGTAGGCGTGCCGACTAAATCCCTAGAGTCAATGGTTGGATTGGCGAAAGTAGAAGAATTGCCCCGGATTAAAGCCCTGGCAGATGCCCATCGCCAAGAACTAGGCTTTGTGAATCGGGCAACTCTAGCGGCTGCGATCGCAGGGCGTGAAATTCTCTGTTGTCTTCAGGGATTTTTGCACTTTCATCATCGGCGCGACAAAATTTCTACGCTTTATCATCTTTGTGTTTCCCCGGAATACCGCCGACAAGGGGTGGGGCGTTCTCTGGTTACTTTCTGGGAAGAACATAGCCGCACCTGTGGCATGGAAACATTGCGCCTTAAATGTCCCCTCGATTCAGAGGCGAATGGTTTTTACTGGCGATTAGGCTTCACTCGAGTGGCTATTGAACCCGGTAAGCATCGCCCTCTAGTTGTTTGGGAAAAGAAACTGCCAGAGGCGACACCAAGCCATCCTAAATTTGTCGCGTCTCTGAGTGCTGGAGGTTCCGATATAAAGCGTCTGTTTGAACTTTGGGACATCGGTGGTGATCCGCGTAATCCATTTCAAGACGTTCTCACCTCACCCCTAGCTTGTCCGGCTTCGACGATGACGTATTTGCGCCGCGAAAAAGAAAAGGGGCGAATTCAAGAAATCTGGCTTGATTGTGGTGCTTATCAGGTACAGCAAGGGAAAATAACTTATGATAAATTATTAGATAAATTAGACAAATTGTATCGCCATAATCAGTGGGCAGATGGATATGTATTGCCGGATATTGTACCGCTCTCGACGGATTCCGATCAGATTGTGGAATACAAAGTCCGAGAAACACTCTACCATTGCACCAGATTTTTCCAAACAATGCCCGCATACATCCAAGAACGCGCGATCGCACCTGTACATGGACGCACACCTGAGCAAATCAATCGTTGTCTGGAAACATATAACCAGACAGGCATTACGAAAGTCGGCTTTGGGTCTTGGGGAACCTCCGGTCCGAACAGCAGTGTGAATATGCTCTCCCAAGAAAGTTTAGCCATGTTCTCAACGGTTCTGGATATCGCTAGTGAACATAGAATGAAAGTTCACTGTTTTGGTATCGGTGGTCCAAGTAGCTTTAATCGTCTCCGTTCCCATAAACTAATCCCCCACACATTAGATAGTACAACCTGGTGGAAAGCCGGAGGGTTTGGTGCCGTGTTTTTTCCAAATACTGCTCAAATCCAACTGACGAAAAGACGTGGATTTGAGACGACAAAAATTGGCTTAGAACAGATGAAAATTTCGACCAATCATTCGTGTTATTTTTGCCAAAGTATTGAAAAATTAAGAACGAGTCGGAACGACCGAATTATGCACAATCTTACGGCGTGGTTAGACACATTGGCAGGCTAAAATGGGAAAGAGATTAACGTTACACCTACAACAGAATACAACCTTAGAAAGAGTGGCGGCAATTCTTGAGTTTTTTAACAATCAAGAGAAAGACATCGAAGAATTAGCGGAAACGTGTAACCTAGGAGTTACCGTTTTACAAAAACTAATCTTCCCCTTCTTGCGAAACCTTTCCATCCTTTCTAAAACAAATCCACCTGAATTAACCCAATTTGGCAAAGCTGCGGCTCATATCCAACAATCAAATCCTGACATACTGGGTGATTTTTTCCATTTACACCTTTATCACCTACATCGAGAAAAACCTGACAAACGATTCTCCTATGCTTATGCAACTATTGTGCAGCAACTCTGGTTGCGAAAAGAGGTTATGTTATCACCTACCGAGAAAAAATCCTTAGTTGGACAGGTGATTGATGTAGCTTCCCATAAATTTGAACTTCCCTCTAGTGAAATCGCCTTTAGTGATAGTAGTGTTACTGGTGTACTAAACTGGTTACGCGGTTTATCACCAACTGTAATCGGGTCAGAAGGAAAATCTGAAACCTTTAGCCGTCGCTACTTTTGTGTAGCGCCGTTATTGATCAAGGCAGTAGACAAAACCTATCAACAACGGCAACAAACCTATGGTTCTAAAATTTTCTTGCGACAAGAAATCCAAGAACAGCTTTGTCAAATGTTGGTGTTAGATCCGAGTGGATTAGATGGCACTCTAGATAATACTAAACGCACCTATGATTACGATCAAGGCGGTTTCTTTGACTATGGCTATGAAGGCGGTTACGGGCAATGGGTGATGTTGACTCAATCTCCAGAATGGAGTCAATTACTTTAATTTAGACTATGTCCCCTTGGACATAAGTATTTTGTTAAACTTACGATAAAAATTATGACTAAGCCTTGACAAAAACACAGATTACACAGAATGGATGGCAGTTTCGAGAACACAGAATACTGAGGGACACAGATTGACACAGAGAACAAAATAATCCCCCCAACCATCGAATCATCTTCTCATCCTTTGCCAGCCAGAACTAACCTGTCTGTGAAATCAGTGCCACTAACCTCTCAACTCCCCACCTCTAACCTCCCTCTAAATCCGAGAAATCAGTGTTCTTAACCCTAACCGTGAATTTGTGTATCTCAAACTTATACAGCAAGACTTGCCACGATATGGTTTGTCCAGACTTTTCTCGCTGATTAATCCCGGAAATGATTTATATACGGTGTTAGGTGTCTTGAAGCGGTTAGGGGAAGTTGTGAACAGTACCAAGCTGTGAAATGGCAAAAGAAGGTTCCAGGGTAGTGCGATCGCACCTGATTACTGGGGGTTGAAACTGTTTCCCCTCACTACAGCACTTATTCAGCAAACTCTATTTTTATTGACAAGAAATATCATCACACAGATTTCTATCACTCTCACTGACATTGGGATTAGTCTTTAAATAATCCCGCAACCAATTACAACCCTGTCTGAGTAAATCATCTAGCGCTAACTTCCAAGTCATCACCTTTACTGTTCCATCACGGCTAGCAGAGGCAATAGTCTGACCATCGGGACTGAAACTAACACTGTAAACCCAATTGCCATGTCCTTGAAACGTTTGCAGTTCGGTGCCATCTATCCGCCAGAATTTTACCGTACCATCACCACTAGCAGAAGCAATGGTTTGACCATCGGGGCTAAAGCTGACACTATTAACCCAATTGCCATGTCCCTGAAAGGTTTGAATTAGGGCGCCATCTAAACCCCAGAGTTTCACGGTGCCATCCCCGTTTGCTGAAGCAATGATTTGACCATTGGGACTGAAACTAACACTATTGACCCAATTACCCTGGCGTTCAAAGTCTTGTACAATTGCGCCATCCGTACGCCATAGTTTCATCGTCCCATCACGACTGGCGGAGACAAGGGTTTGACCATTCGGACTAAAGCTGACGCTATTGACGCCACCGCTATGCCCTGGAAAGATGTGCATCACTTTGCCATCTAGACGCCAAAGTTGGACGGTACAGTCGGTGCTAGCCGAGGCAATGGTTTGACCATCTGGGCTAAAACTAACACTCTTAACCAAACCACTATGTCCCCTAAACGTTTGAACCACTGTGCCGTCTAAACCCCAGAGTTTTACCGTACCATCATGACTCGCCGAAGCCAGCATCTGACCATCGGGACTGAAACTGATGCTACTCACCCAATCCCTGTGTCCCGCAAAAGTTTGTACGTCTGTGTCATCTAAATGCCGGAGTTTTACCGTGCCATCACCGCTAGCTGAGGCAATCCTCTGACCATCAGGACTGAAACTAACACTATTGACGCCATCGCTATGGTCGTGAAAGGTTTGAACAACGGTGCTATTGGTGCGCCAAAGTTTAACTGTACCATCGGTACTGGCTGAGGCGAGGGTGCGATTATCGGGACTAAAACTAATACTCCACAACCAACTGCTATATCCTTGAAAGGTTTGCACAATCGTACCATCAAGACGCCAGAGTTTCACAGTGCCGTCACTGCTAGCTGAGGTAATTATTTGACCATCGGGACTGAAAGTGACGCTATAAACCCCATCACTATGTTCCTGGAACGTTTGCACAGTCGTGCCATCTAAACGCCAAAGTTTAACAGTGCGGTCATGACTAGCCGAGGCAATCATTTGACCATCGGGACTGAAACTAATACTATTAATCCCACCCTTGTGTTTGGCAAAGGTTTGAATAACGGTGCCATCTAAACGCCAAAGTTTAACGGTACGGTCATGACTGGTTGAAGCAATCAGTTGACCATCAGGACTGAAAGTGACGCTATTGACCCAATCACTATGCCCTTTCAAGGTGCGGATAAGTTTGCCATTAATGCCCCAAAGTTTTACAGTTCCATCACCACTGGCTGAGGCAATAATCTGACTATCGGGACTAAAACTGACACTCCGAACCCAATCACTATGCCCCTCAAAGGTTTGGAGAATTGCACCATTAAGACGCCATAGTTTTACAGTACCATCAGTACTGGCTGAGGCAAGGGTTTGACCATCAGGACTAAAACTGACACTCCGAACCATGCCGCGATGCCCTTCAAAGGTTTGCAGAATTGTGCCATCAAGACGCCATAGTTTTACAGTACCATCAGTGCTGGCTGAAGCAAGAGTTTGACCATCGGGACTAAAACTGACACTCCAAACCCCACCGCTATGTCCCTGGAAGCGATTACATTCTTTCATTGAGTAGATGACTTGCCAGATTGTACACAATGTTCGCGTTTTTATCGTCGCTGGAGCATTGATATACTTTAACTTTTGACCTGCCTTAACGCTGGTGACTAATGCCCCCAGTTGATCATGACACAGAAACATGGCTTGAGCCAGAGAACTTAGGGTTTCAATTTCGGCAATTTCTGTCCGCCTACGTGCCTGTTGTTCATGAGTTAATGCCTCTTCTTTCTCTTTTAGTGCTTGTCTGAGTTGGGCTTCGGTTAACTTCTGCTTCTCTTTTGCTTCGGCTAGTTCGGCTAACAAACCAGGTGCTTGTTTCTGGCGGATAAAATCAACTAAATAATCGTGAAATAACTGATAACGATTGACGGGGTAATCGGGGACTAAAAAGACTATTCCTGAACCAACTAAAATATGCAATACCAAATTCAGTTGCTGGATTCCGACGGGAAATCCCCAGGCGTCTAAATCGGCTTCCAATTCAGCGCGGGTTTTGAGGGGGCGTGTTCCGTTTTCATAGGTAAGCAAATACAAAATCAGTCGGGCAAGTTGTTGATTATTCGCCCCACAATCCACAACCACTTCTTCCAGAAAACGCTGGGCTAGGGTTTCTTTGGGATGATTCAAAAGTTGGCGATATTGGTGTAACTTTGTGATGTTATAGGTTTGCAGTTGCGCCCCTACTACCTGCAACTCAATCGGACGAACTTTCCCCACATCACTGGCTAAATCCTGGACAACTTCATCGATTAGGGCTGGCTCTAAATAAAACTGCGATCGCTCGGTTAAGTCCTGAATCACAGATTTTGCCCGTTCCGGTGAAAAGTCGCCGAGGTAATAGCGAATCGTTTTATCCAGAATATTCTGATGAAACTCCTCTAAATTGGCTAATCGTTCAAATTCTAAGAGATAGTGTAAATAATCTTCCCGTAAAGCTACGATGATTTTCAAATAGGGAATACTCAGACAACATTCCAGGAACTGATAAAACTCACGGCGAGTACTTATATGACTACAATGAAAGAAAAACTCTTCAAATTGGTCAAAAATTAAAACCGTCAGCAGATGGCGATCGCCATTTTTTCTCAAGGTTTCCAGAATCCCATCAAGTCTCTTAACCGATTCTCCGGCTTTCCGGGAAAACGAATGGCTTTCATCGGATAAATCAAGTGCTTCAATCCCCCGTTCAGTTAACGCCTCCGCCAACTTTATTCCCAATTCGTTGACCCAATTGGTGTAAACACGAATTGTCACCGGTAAGGCATAGCGATCGCCAACAGGATGCTGTTTCAAATCGGGGACTAATCCTGCCGATAAGAGGGAACTTTTGCCTACCCCGGATTGACCGTGCATGACCGTCAATTTATGGCAGGGTTCACTCAGTCTTGTCCTTAATACTTGAATATCTTGACCCCGCCCCGATGCTGTAATTCGGTCTTGGGTTCTGACTTGGGGATAAATGGAATCAATAGAGGAATTAATCACTCGTTTGATCGATTTTAAACGTCCAGCACCGACGAAGGGGCGGAAGCCATATTGCGCTTCAATCGAACGTTGCTCTAATTTGAGGGCAAATGATTTCAGATAATCATCCCGTTCAAAATAAAGTCCGCGCAATTCTTTTAAGATATCGATATAAAGTTGAGGGTCATAGTCTGGTAGACTCTGGTTTTTCGCCGTCTCTAAGTTTTGAATAGCTTCAGCCGTCTGATCGAGATGACGTTGGGCTTTTGCCAGTAAAAATAAATATAAACTTTGATAGTGTTGCCATGCCCAAGCCCAATGGGTGTGATCATGCTGGGAGGCTAAGTCAACAACGGATTGCTGATTATTCTTTTGTCGTGCAAATTCAGCATACCGTTTGGCATCACTCCAAGCGCCTCTGGCTAGGGCGACTTCAGCTAAAAGGGCATCAGCATACCCGGCATACAGATGAGTGCTGTCTAAATAAGTTTGATGCAAATGAACGGCGGTTTTAGCAACCTCTTCTAATTCTTGCCACTCCTGTAAGCGAATTAAAACTTCTCCCAAGGGATTGATAAACCGGGCGGCTAAATCCGGACGATTCCCCTGTTGAAACACACGAACACAGCGCTGAAAATAGTCCTTTGCCCGATAACACGATCGCCAATAGTCAGCCCGATGCAAAACCGCATAACACCGCCACCATAACCCCAGATAAAATAACAAACAGCCTTGCTGTTCCGGGTAATCACTCTGTTGCCAAAACGCTAGACTTTGCTGATAATACTGGCTGGCTTTCTCCATCTGATTATTAGCTTGAGCATCTCTACCCAGGAGAAAGTGCAGTTTTGCTTCAACGTCGGGTGTTAAGGGTTCGCCCCGACGGTGCAAATCGTTCAGCGCCGATTCTAATTCAGAACGGCGACGCGAACCCACGGCGATGGTAAACACAGCGTTATCCAGAAATCTACCCGCCCCTGCATTTAAAACCTCGGTAAAAATTGTATCAGCCGTTTGCTGAATTCTATCGATTAAATCTTGGGTCGCGATCGCAAACTCGACTTGGGTTGCCCAACTTTCAAAATCGGGGACTAAGCGAATCAGTTTTCGCAGCAGGTTATCAGTTACCCACAGGATTAAGGGAAAGGGCAATTTGCGAAACTCTTCCCGGATTTGGTTGGTAGCGGTTAGCAGTTGATCCAGATGGGTTATAGAGTCTAAACCGAATACAACAAGAGCATTAGGGGATTGCTTCTCAGTTCCCGGCGATATCCCCGACTTTTTGAAGACTTCGGGACTCTGAACCGCTGAATTTGAAGAAGAAATATGTTCAATAATGGTTGAGTAAAGTCGGGTAACAGAAGGCTGGAGAATTATTGTTTTAATATGAATAGAACATTGCTCTTGCAACTGCTGTGTGATCTGCTTTTGCCAGGTGAAATAATTACAACGCGCTAGAATAAGTGAAAACTCACCTTGAGACAATTGGATAGCTCTGATTAGCGTTTTTAAGGATTGTTCGTTGTCATTTGTCATTTGTCATTCGTCTTATGTCTTATGTCTTATGTCTTATGTCTTATGTCATTCCCGCCCCTACAATTGAAAACTATGTCCTGGAGGTAAGCGATCGGCTAAGATAGGGTTAATGTCAAACCAACACCCTTGCTCATCGCGATATTCAAATACAAACAAACTCCGTAGGAGAACTTGGTATCCATCCTCACCTCTAACGGTTTTGTTTTGTTCGACTTGTTTCAGTAATTCCCACTCATCGGGGGTAATTGCCAAGCATAAATCATTCCGTCGCTGACAAATTACACTTTCTAAACAATCATGACTGATGGGTGGGTCATCTTTTTGTATACAGGCAAACAATAAAACCAGCAAGTTTCGCACATGACCGCCACTGACTAAACAGATGCGGTCTAAGGTTTTAGGACTCTCAAATACTTCTGTAACTAAACTCAATCGCTCTTGGGGTTCAACCGATGGAAATGCCCTCGCTAATACCATCTGTTGCAGCAATGCCATTCCTTCCTGGCAAATTTTACCATCTCGCTGGTTGACCCGCACCATCGGTAACAGTTTAGGATCAACGCCAAAACGATTCGTTAATCGTCCTAAGGCATTGGAAAAGGCTAAAACCAGGGGAATAGTATAGACAACATGACAGTTTAATTGATTTAACTGTTCGCCTCTGTCTACAAATAAATATTCCGGTTGCAGTTGTCCTCCCGGCTTTTGTTTATTATCGATGCGGTCAAGATTATCGACAATGACGACTAATCCTTGTTTTCCCTGCTGCTTTAACTGCTGGATAGCGGGTTCAATTAACTCGGTGTTAATCGCCTCTAAAATTCCATTGACTCGTGGTTCTAAATGTTGTCGCAATAGAGAACGCACTTCTGGACTATTCTTCGCTTGAGCGGTAATTTCACCAATACCCAACGCCAAGGAAAACTCACCCTCTTTTTTAGTTGTCATCCCTAAATTTCCCACCTTAGGGATTTTGACGTTTACCCCCTTGACTTCCGCCTGCAAAATCTGAGTTGCACCTTGGAGTAACTGCTGAAAACGGGTAGGCTGGACATTGAGGTGACTGGCTTCGAGACTGTTACTAACCTGACGTGCGATCGCGAGTAGAATATCGCTAATATCTACATCTGCCATATCCAAGTCCTGGGAGGACTCAAAGTAGACGACATGAAATCCCTGCTGTTCGAGTTCGGTTTTCAGGCGCAGTAATTCTGTGGATTTGCCACAGCCAATATGTCCGGTAAAGAGTTGACAGGTTGGTTCATCGGGAGATAATCGGCTAATCGTGCGCTCTAGTTCCTTGATGATATTATTTCCTCGCACGGAAGAAAAATCAATATAATACTGCCGATCCTCAGACTGACTCAGATCGAGGGTTTTGCTAGGGTTGGATGCGCGGTAAAAGTTGGCTAAATTCAGTGTCATGGTTTGCCTGACTCTCCAGCCTATTCCTATTGTTGATTCGGTTTGTTCTAGCCCTGAGTAATCATCTTCACTGAAGTGTAGCACTACAATCTGTCAGTTGCTGGGCAATACCCGAATCAGGCGGTAGAGATGGAGTCGGCTAGGTCCGGCGGCTGTTTTGACTATAGGGATGAAAATGGACAAAAAAATGGGTGATGTTGAAGGATAACAGTGCGATCGCACAACTCACTAGACGACTACATCACAGTGCGATCGCGCCAAATCCATTCGCTCAAATTGGGTGGCTCTTGCCTCAATTCTCTGGCGCAAAACGACATGACATTTTGTTTGTCTGATGGGAACAAATTTGATATTACGGGTGGATAATTGCATCCCCATTCCCTTTTGAGTCGGAAG
>NZ_JBKHHI010000059.1:0-22913 GCF_046539235.1 Coleofasciculus sp. | reverse complement strand
AAAAAGCGAAGCATCCTCTGGTCTCCCCCTTTTTAAGGGGGACGGAAGGGGGATCTAAAGGGGGACGGAAGGGGGATCTAAAGGGGGACGGAAGGGGGATCAAAAGGGGGACGGAAGGGGGATCTGAAGGGGGACTTTGATCTACTGTATTTTATTACAGCGCAAAGCGCTGTAATGGCTAGCTGAACCACTTATTAATTCAGAAACTATACGAGTAATCAGGACAAAATTATTCCGATTTTAGATAACTATCAATAATCGCTAATTAGAGAAAAAACCAAGCGATTATTATGACTTGTGCGAAATAAAAATAGCCGAATGACTTTGCATTAATTCGACCAGCTTCTGCTTGAAGCGGTCAAATCCAAACCTGTCGATAACCGCCTGACGTAGTGCTTCAGGTTGATACATTAGTGGATTGGGGTAAGTTCCCTGTAATATCTGGATCAGAGTCTGGGCGATCGCGTCCACATCATCGGGATCGACCAAAGCTCCCAACTCACCCTGACAGAGGGCATCGATCGCCCCATCTTGGTTTCCCCCTAACGTGGGTTTGCCACAGGCTAGAGCTTCTAAGTAAACGATACCAAACCCTTCTAGTTTGCTCGGCATGGCAAAGACATCACAGAGATTGTAATAATCGCATAGTTCAGCATCTGGAATAAATCCCGCCAAGGTAACCCAATCTTTTAGCTGACGCTCTCGAATGAACTGTTCGAGTCGGGGACGATCATCGCCTTTGCCAACAATAATGTAGTGAACCTGGGGTAGGGCTTGGCGAATTTGTGGGAGCGCCTCTATAATTTTTTCATACCCCTTATAGGATTCGCGCCGTGATAGGCGGTTAACCGTTAGTATAATTGGCTGCTCTGGTTTTAATTGATATCGCTTCAGCAGATGAGTTGGTTTGTGACGAATCTCAAATCGATGCGGGTCAAATGTATTGGGTAAAATTGATAGTTGGTTAGGGTCAAGGTTTTGTTTTTTGAGGAGGCGATCGCGGGTGTAGGAACTGACAGCAAGAATGCGATCGGCCTGTTGTAGGGCAGTCTGTAAGGCTGGACGTTGAATATTCCAAGCTTCTACACCGTGAGCGATACTCCAATAAGGAATACCAGTTAGTCGTTTGAGCCAGTAGGCAGCAACCGTAAAATTGAGATGAGAGGTGATAACTAAATTAGGGCGTTGCCAGATAGCGCTTGCGATCAGTTGGGCAGCAAAGCCGGGAGTGCGTAGGGATAGAGGCAATGATCCGGAATAGTGAAAATTAGTATGGGAGAAAACTGATAAATCACTAGGACAGCGATTATCGTGTTTTAAGAATACATCGTACTGAACCTGGGGATAAGTTGTTTGCAGAGCTTCTAGCAAAAAGGCAGAATAAACTTGAATACCTCCTTTAAACTCAAATATATTCGGAAACCAAAGGTGTAGGCGAGTCTGATTGGCAAGGGCTAACATTTTGCACAAAACATAGGATAACGTGTGCTGTTGTTGATGAACTACTGGCTGGGGCAAAGTACCCCCAGATGGACTAGGGCTTCTTTTAAACCTTGAGTTGTTTGGGTATAGCTATAATGAGTGACAATTTTGCGGCTTTCTTCTCCCCACATCTTTAATCGCTCTCTATCTGAAAAAGCTTCTTGTAGACAAGTAGCAAGTGCCGACAAGTCACCGGCTGGAAAAATCAATCCGTTTCTGTAGGGTTGAATTAAATCGGAAGCACAGCCTACATGAGTACTAGCGATCGCAGGGCGGGACATACACATCGCTTCGTTAATCGCCAGTCCCCAGGTTTCCCAGGAACCGTAGCTAGGTAAAACCACTAGATCGGCAGCGGCGTAGGTACGCGGCATCAGCGTTTGGTTTTGAAAGCAGGCAAAGTAAATGTGCGGATGTTCTGCGGCTTGTCGGTGCAATTCACGTTCTAGCGATCCCGCGCCGACAAACAGCAGCGATACTTGAGAAAGGTTTGCCTGTAAAAAGGCTTGCAGTAAATCTTGAGGACGCTTTTTTTCTTCAAATTTCCCAGCAAATAAAATAACGGAGTGGTTTTCAGGAATTCCTAGTTCCTGCTGCCAAAGCTTGGCTTGGCGACTGGCTTCTTCCGCTTGAGAAAAGAAGCGATCATTGTCTATGGCGTGAGGCGCGAAAAACAGGTTTTCCGGGGGAACGCCGTGGTAACGGAAATAATGATAATTCCCTTGACCAACATAAAGACAGGCAGAAAAGCGTCGATAAATCAGGCTAATAAACTTGCGACGCAGCCATTGTTTAGCACCAGTAATTGGTAAAAGCCGATGGGAGTCACCCCGAAACAACAGTGGCGTTTGGCGGCAGTTCCAGCGCCAGATAAAATTATAAAGACTGGCGTAGTTATAATTCATCAAGAGAACGGCATCTGGATTATAAGCCCTCACTTGATTGAATAAGGATGGGTTTTGCAGTCCCCAGAAGTGGCTAGTACCGGGATGAGGACTGATATTGGGGACGAATTCATTGTCATATCCAGATAATAGGGGGACATCCCACTGTATTCTTTGCTTGAAACCTGCATCGACTTGCTGGGTGACGCCGAAGTTCCAGAGATAAAAAACTTTAAACGAAAAGTCAGCCACACTAGCAATGTGGCGAAACAAAGGAGCGTAGTATTGAATCGGATGAGACGTAATGATCGCCAGTTTTTTCATGAACCTTCCTGATTCAAATTATTCAGGCTTTTATTTTAACGATTGATATCTATAAAATCTTTAATTTTATAAGCCTTCATGAAGGTAAAAGTAATTCCCACTAAAACCATAGTGGCTTGAAAAAGCGCAGCAAAGTAGACACCCGCACTCCATTCTGTTTGGAAAGCGCAACTCATCAACAGCACAGCAAAAAGGGAACGAGAGGAGATCAGGGGTGTATGCAGACTCCAGCTTGTAGCTTTTCCATAAAAGGCACCAAAAAAAATTGCTAATCCGGCGCAGCCTAAAAGACCGAAATTGGCATAAGCTTCGGCTAGCAAGCCCCAGCCAATTGTAGTTGTAAACGTTGCCTCGCGAGTTTGCAGACCGTAATGAATGTTTAATAGATAAGTCCCTTCGTGGCTGCGAATTTTATTATTATTTAAAAAACGCGGAATGACTAACTGAGGCAGAATTGTGTAAGTTTTTCCCTGTAAATACGGCACAGTTACCGGAGTTTTGCTCTGAGCCAAGAGTAGTATATGAATTACACTACTTCTTTGTAGAAATGAAGCTTTTTCTTCCGATTGACTACTTGCTCCCGATTGAGGACTCGCCCTTTGATTTTTATAATATTCGAGTGAATAACCAACCCATTCAGCATACCAACCTGGATACTCCCAGGGTTGTACAAAGCGATTTGGGGAGCCAAACCAATATTTGGCTCGCATTTCTGCTTTACCGTAGTGCAGCAAAGACAAACAAATTACAACTATAATTATTGGCAATACGGGCATTCGCCGACTTCCCAAAATAAAAGCAACTGTCGCGATTAGGAAAATTGAAGCCGCCCCGACTAAAAGTAGAGAAGCCGCCCTGGTAATCATATATAATGCTAACAAAGCAAAGAATAATTGATTCGTTCGCCTTGAAAATTTTCCGGCGCCAGCATAAAAAGATAAGGTGAAAACGGCTAATACGTTAAGTCCTAGTATAGCGCTGCGAATTAAAGAAAATAGTCCTCCATCCAGAAAAAACCATCCCCCCAGTGAGTACATATTAAACAACACACCAGCCGCAAGAACACCTAAGAAAAATTTATCGCCGCTTTGCTCGTTAAAGGCTCGATAAGCTGGCGGCAAAGGAGGCGGCGTTTTGACAAAATTAAACCAGATTAAGGTAGCTAATCCCAGAAAACCCGCTACGGTGACGCTGGCAAATAAATGCTCTTGTGGTGAGTAAAGTATAACTTTGGGATGGTTGCTGACTAAGGGAATAGCGTGAGTCCAAAGATAAGTCAGGGCGAAAAGTGGAAATATGGGTAGTCCTAATGCTTTGCCGGAACACCACAAATAAGCAGGAAATAAGGCAGCGATCGCGATTAAGATAGCACCCGCAATACTAGCCAATGAGTGAGTTTGTAGCGTGTAAAGTTCAAAAAGAAATAAAACCGTTACAATTATCCAAAATGCTTGGAGTAACTGTCGCCGTTGTTGGCGGACAACAATTGGATGATTGAGCAGCGATTGGAGAACTAGTTTGAGATGACTGGTCATGCTTTCTTCACACCCTCGTGCAACGTCAGACATCGGTCAAAGATGGCACATTGTTGGCGGGTCATTTCTTGGGCTGTATAGGGTTGGAATTCTGACCAGTTGGTTTCCGGTTGATACCCTTTCGCGGTAGACAGTAGCCAATTGAGCTGATACCCGATATCTTTGAGCAAATCTTCTGGTCTAGCTTGTGAATTGAAAGTGATTACTCGACCCGGATTACAGCGGCGCAAAATTTCTACAACGGAACTCTGTTGATGGAAAATAGCGAATATTGGTTTCCGAGCTAGAATGCAGGGGTAAATTTTAGAAGCGGTGTAGCCCGGATCGTCGGAACCGATGAGTAAAATTGCATCGCTGTCGGTGAGAATCTGTAAAGCTTCAAAATAGGGAACGCGATGGGGATACTCTTCTACTATGTCAGCAACTCCCAGTGCTTCCGCAATTGGCTGTATAGTTTTAACCGCGCGATTTCCTGGTGCATAACTGGTACCGACAAAGTGTAGTTTGACGCAATCCCATTGTTCTGGATGTTGATAACGCTTGGACTGGATGCTGGAGAATAATGCTCGCACAGCCAAAGCCATATCGCCGCCACCTCGACCGACATAAACCCAATGGCGTTTCCCATCATTGGGGTCAAAGATGTTTTGCCGAACCTTGAGGGAAGGAAGCTGCTTAAAGTCTGTTTCAGGCGCACCAAAGGGCAGGACGGTAAACTGGTCTTGGCGCAACCAGGAATATCGCTCAAGTAAGGTTTTCGGGTATTCTGGGGACACACTGATGACATGGCTGGCATGACGCAGGGTGTTAGGTTCAAGCCTTTGTGCCATAAATTGAGCAAAACCATATTTAAAGCGACCGCCTGGTGGTCTAGGTGAGTTAGGCTGCTTGTGGTAGTCGCTTAACCAGGGGTCTTGAAAGTCAAGGACGTAAGGTACTCCCAAGTGGCTGCGCCATCGGGAACCAAGCGCCATTGCGGTAAAGGCAGTGGTTGAGAAATAGGTTAAATCGAATTTTTCTCTGGCGAGGATGCGATCGCCTGCTTTGAGCAGGTGGAAAAAACACCGCAGGCTCAGGCTGCTCATACCGATGCGTTTAGTGTATTTTACAGGCAATGCTCCTGTGCAGGTGACTGGGATATGGCTGGGAACTGTCTGTTTTAGTAGGGGGTCAGGCACGCCCTCAACGCATTCAGGTCGCACAGTGAGAATGTGAGGTTCCCAGCCGAATTCTTCAAAGTAGGGCAAAGACATCCGCACCCGTTGATGATCGGGGGCGTTAATCGGTGGGAAATGGGGGCTGACAATAAGGACTCGACGGTTCAAGGTTTGACAACACCTTTAGCTATAATTTCAACGGCTGTTAAGACTAGCAACTTAGCTAGGTAAAAAAACTCCATTACTACGAGGAGGAAATTGAGACGGTTGGTAGAGTCGGTCGTTGTGGTCGAACAGATGGCAGCGATATCCAAATGCACTCAGGTACTCTCGAATTCGCTCACCGTTTTGATCAACAGATTCGGCATAGATGGCTCGGATGCGCTGCTGTTTTAACAGTTCTTCTGCCCCTTGTAAAGCAGGAATTTCGTAGCCTTCTACGTCCAACTTCCACAAATCAACGGTTTCAATGGAACGGATAGCTAACTCGTCTGCCAAGCGCACAATCTGGATTGTTTCTCCCTCAGTCTCAGAGATTTGATTCCAAGCACCATGACCATAATTGGCTCCGATATTTTGCAGGCGCAGTGGAGTGGGTGCAGCGCCGAGACCAAATCTGAGGAGTTCTACGGGTAGATTGGGATAGGTGACTAGGCATTCCTCTAACCAGTCGGCTGCCTCTTTGCCCGGTTCAAAAGCTAATAATTTGCCTTGGGGTATCCACTGAGCCAAATACATCAGCATTTGACCAATGTTTGCCCCGGAATCGACAATGATGCCATTGGGGGGAAGGACTTTCTTTGCCCAGTTGAGGAAGTTAGCGCCCTCATATTTGCCATACACAATCCAGCGGTGAGTCGGATTAGTCAGGTCAAGTTTCCAGGGGAGACCCGATCCGGTTTTCACCCAGCAGATGCCTCTATGAGCGATCGCACTGCCAAACAATCGCTCGCAAATGCCCAGTTTGTGGGGGAAGTCAATGGGTTGTAACCAGGTTAGGGGTAATGGCAGGGAGCAATGGCGTGGCATGTCGTTAGAAACAGTCACTATAGTTGGGTTGGACAATAACAAGGTTAGTCTTGTCTGTGGGCTGGTTACTCATACAAGCCAGGGATAAACCAATCAGGACTCCCTCATCCCACGTTGGGATTTATCATTGTTGGACTTTTTGTTTGTGAGATTGGCAGGAATCAGACTGCAGTACAGTTGCTCGTACTTATCCACAATTACTGAAGCGGAAAAGCAATCTTCGGCACGTTGGCGGCAGTTACGGCGGTCGATTTCAGGTAAGTTTTGGATGGCGGTGCAGGCTTCCTCCACGCTGCTGACGAGATAGCCGTCAATACCAGGGCGGACAATTTCGGGTAAGGCGCCTAAAGGACAAGAAATAACGGGCGTACCGCAGGCAAGGGCTTCAGCAAAGACGATACCGAAGGGTTCTTCCCATTCAATCGGTACAATCATGGCAGCAGCTTGACCCAGTAGGGCGTTTTTCTGGATATCGTTGACGGAGCCAACGTACTCTATCCCGTCTTTGCCTAGGTGGGGAACGATTTGGTCTTGCCAGTAGCGTCTGGCTTCTCCCGTTGTACCATGGTTGCCAGCAATGAGCAGACGGCGTCCAGTGTTTCGGGCAGCAACAATAGCATTATGCGCCCCTTTAATTTGTTCTATCCGACTCAGGAACACTAAGGGAGCATCGGGGGCAATGGTGGGCTCGAAAGTGTATTTTTCTAGTTCTACGCAATTGTGGATGGGATGCCAAATGCCACCAGAGGCTCGACCTTGGCGACAAATATGCTCGCTGCAACCGGTGAATGTGAGGGAATTCCCTGCTAGTTTTACCCCCCAGCTAGTGGTGCGATGGCTAGGGCGGCGTTGGTAGGACATTACCTTGGGCAGGGGAGAACGCAAAAGCGGCAAGAGATAGAGGATGCGGGAAAAGCTATGTACGAGGTCGGGTTGAAATTGCCGGACGGCTGACCATAAAGCAGCGGTGTTTTGCAGGGCGTCGCATTTATCTTGGGACTTGAGACCGAGCCAGGGGAAGTGTTGATGCGCTGGTGAGGTCGAGTCTTGGTGGGCAACGAGTCCGACTGTGTGACCACGAGTTTGCAGTCTGATGACTAAAATATCGATAATGCGCTCGATGCCGCCATAGAGTTGTGGGGGGACTGGGAGTTCGGGGTCGGCTGTGAGGAGGATACGCATATCAGGCACTCCAGCGTTTGTCGGCTCGAAGAGGACTATGGCGTGGTACAAAGATAAAGTCTGCTTGCCAGAGAGCTTTGTCTAGAGGACGGCGAGTGAGACCACAGATATCATAAGCGACCCAATCACGCTCATCCAGCCATGCGATCATTTCCGCAAGCAGGGGGACATTTTGATGGATATCCAGTAAATTTATTTCTGCCAGGATTACTTGCATTTTTGGCAGAGATTTCTCAGCTCCCTTAAGTATTTCCCATTCATAACCTTGAACATCCAGTTTGAGGAAATCGGGAGAGCGATCGCTAAAATTTTCCCGCACAATTTGGTCTACAGTCCGCATTTGATGGTAGCTGACTGGGAAGCTTTGGGGCATTTGCTCGACGAGAACAGAAGATGCCGTTTCAGCTTGATGAAGTGGCACTTTATCTCGCGTTTCTGCTCCCAGTAAACCGGGAAATACTTGTATCGATGAATTACTAAATGCTAGTTGCTGAAGTTGGTCAACCCGATGCTCTAGTGCTTCAAAACAGCTCACTTTAGCGTCAGACCAAACTTGAAGGCAACTTAAGGCAAAATCACCTTTGTAAGCCCCGACATCAAATATTTGAATAGGCTGAAAACCAGCAGAGTAAAGGCGTCCTAGCGCTAAGGGAATGTCTGGAACTCCGAGTTTCCGGGCGAGGTATTTACGGACTTTGGATTTGATTGACATAGATTTACTGCTGTTTAGCTATTAGAGATATCACTTATCTATTCCAATAAGCGATGAGTTCATCAGTCTCTTTCAAGCTTTTGCCACCGATAGGCTGCAATTGATAGCCTAACGATGTCAGAAACTGACAGCATTGGTGATGTACGTCACGACCATGAATGGCTAATAAAATAGTCGGATGGGCATTTTTCAGCAGAGACTTTGCTCCAGAAAAAACCTGCATTTCTGCCCCTTCCACATCGATTTTGAGGTAGTCTGGGGTCGGAATTTCGCCTTTAGAAATCAGGTCATCTAGGCTAACCGTCTTAACCTGAAGATTGCCTTGCGATGAGATATGACCTTGAAAGCTACTCGAACTCTCCTCAAAAGACACCACACCACTGCAATCGGAAACGGCTGCCTCGATCGCAGTGACATTTGTAATACCGTTTAGACTGAGGTGTTGTTTTAGGTAGAATAAATTTTTGGGTATAGGCTCAAAGGCAAATACTTTTCCGTTGGAGCCAACTAGTACCGAGGCTAAAAGCGTGTAGAAGCCGACATGCGCCCCTAAATCAAAGACAACACTTCCCGGAGTAATTATCTTCTCGAAGATAAGCTGCTTATCATATTCATAGCTTCCTAGCCAGCAACCGTGTTGACTCGAGTCTACGATCCACTGCTTACCCCTAAGCCTACCTTGCCAGATAGGCATCCTCATTTTAGAGGGTATCAACGTAAGTGGAAAACGCAACAGTTTTCCTATAGATGTCCTGTTAGAAATTCCAGAAAAATTCATAGCTAATCTATTTATTTTCGAGTATCCGGACACTGCACGCTCAACGCTTATTTTCCCTAGCAAAAGCCAGTTCAGCCGCTTGTAGGAGAATTTCAGCCTGCTTTTCCCAGCAAAATTGCTCTGTCGCGGCTTCCAAGCAGGCAGTTTTGGCAGCAGCAAACTTTTCAGAATCGCACAGTAAGTCTTTCAGCGCTTGGGCTAGTGCAACAGGATCGTTATTAGGAATTAATCGACTGATCGCAGGCTGTTGGCAAAGTATCTCTCGCTGACCTGCTGTATCGGTAGCAATTACTGCTAGACCGGCTTGTAGGTACTGAAAGAGTTTATTGGTTACCGTGAGATTGCGGCTAGGAATATCTGTATACTCCAAAGCCAAACCGATATCATGCTCAGCAATACGAGATAGTAATTTGGCATTAGGGACGGTGGGATGAATGAAGATGCGATCGCGCCATTCTGATGTCACCAGTGGTTCTAACCATTGACGAACGCTTTCCGGGTAGTTGCCCCGTAAATGAATTTCTACAGGTATATGTAGGTGAGGGAGTGCCTGGAAGAGGGTTTCTAGTCCCCGTCCAGGTCCGATAGTTTGGGAGAACCAATGAACAGAGGATAACTTTAAATTCTTGCGATCGCGTTTTTGGCTGTCGATTTGTTCTCGCTCCGCCCAAGGAAAGGTGTTGTAAATAACTGTTGGTTTTGGTGCTTGATAAGCCTCAGCTAGAGCTTCAGCTAGAGCATGGGAAGTCGTGAGGCAGTAGGTACACTCACGGGCAAGACGGCTTTCTAAGGCTTTGAGTTGGGCGATTGGTCGGGCAGCACGGGCTGTGGGTGGGAGGTCTTCAGAAAACCAATCTTCAAAGTCTACTCCCACGCGGAAGCCTTCATCTAATAGTTGACTACCTACCCAAAGTCCTGCTTCTGAATGCACAATGGTTAGGTCGGCACGAGCTTGACGGGCAACCTTTAGCATTGCCTTTGCTCCGTAACCGAGTAATCCTGGTGAAAAGATGCCAAATTGCTGAAACTGTTCTTTAGCCAGACGGCTTTGGAGTCGGATTTTCCAATTGTTGAGGCGGTGAGTGGGTTGAAAATCAACGATGGGTTCAAATCGCCATTTCTTGTTAGCGATGAGGATGCGATCGCGCTTTACCAGTTCTGGGTCAAACCAAAAGCCACGCACTGTAACATTGTGACCAGCATTAGCGAGTGTCTCTGCTTCTTTCTGGGGTCGAGGAGCAGTACACAGATGAGCGCCGATCAAAATCATAATTTTTGCCATTAGGCATAACCCCGAGTAGGCTAATTTGCTAAAGCCAACTTGAAAGATCCCGTTCAATTAGATTTTCCAGCTTTAAGATATCCTCTTTATACACTTGGCTAAAACGCTGCTGAATTTCTGGTGACAATGGAAATAGCTTGACTCGATTATATTGCCTTAATTTTTCAACGAAGTTCTGCCTTAAATTATTGGTTATTATTGATTTTACAACAGACTTAAGTCTGCTCTGTCGGGCAAGCAATAGATTAAGATAGTTATTTCTAGGGGAGCTAGTTATATTATGCTTGACTGAAACGTCAGGAACAAAATTAATATCTATATTCAGTAATTTGAAAATATCCTGTAGTAATCCTACAGGATCGGCTTTTAGATCTTCATGAAGATAAATCTTAATTCGTTCTCTAGGAAACAGGTCAAAATAGTGCTTGACTTGGTTGTAGTAAAATCCAGTTTGTAAATAATGAAAGTCCCACTCAAAGTTATCACTTATACGACTTTGTTCCGCTTGCAGTGCACGTTCAAAATTAGTGATAGATTCCCAGCCACATTGAACGCGAAACGCCCAGCTAGAATAAGCTCTCTCAACGGGGTTGCGTAGAATAGCAATCAATTTTGCTTCTGGTATATGATACCGTATTCTTTCTGCTGCTGTTTGGCTATAAAGATACCAAGTGGATGCTTCGCCAATAGCTATTTCATCAGTGACTCCCTCAAAGAGACTACTGTAAGCTTCAATATTTGGGATGCCCCAATGGGGTTTATTTTCACCTTCAAAAGAAAAAAAGTGTGGCTCCTTACAGGAAGGCATATAAATTTGTGGATGCTGTTTGAGATAATTAAATATGGCTGTGGTTCCACATTTGGGTGCGCCTACAATGATAAAATTAGGCAGAATCATATAGTTCGATATTGTTGAATATTCAACTTAATAATTTATACCTGTAAAATGGACTAATACGAGTTAGACAAGTTGCGCTCAACTTAGTGCCATTGGCTCAAATCTGTTTCTATATAATACTCCAATCGTTTATTTTGATATTTATATAATTGATTTTTGAATCTCCCATTTAAGTCGTTGAATCAGCTTTGAGAGTTTCCACCCAACAGCTGCTTGGCTATATCCATACCGATATACAAGTTTTTGGATGTGCTTCGCTTGCTGCCATCCCACTATCTGAGACAACAGTTGAAACATTAGTCCGCCGGAAGGTTTCAGACCTGAACCACCGAGTTGCTGGACTTTCATTTCTGCATTCTTGCGAAGTTCTGGTACATCCGGATAAACTTCGTAAATGAAGCGTTGTAATTTTGTCGCACAGGCGTGGCGTGTACGTGGACTATTTTCTATTGACAGCAAGGCTGGTATACTCAGTTCTATAGACTGAAAAGCTGATTCATAAGCAGCAGAGGACTTGGAACCACTCAAACTGGTAGGCAGCCCAGATCGGTAGTAAGTCCTTGCACCTCGGCAAAACTGGACTCCCTCACTAGCTAGGACGACCCGGCAAAAGTATTCACCATCATCATCTAAAGATAGAGTTTCGTTCCAAGCACCAGCCTTTTCAGTAATATGTTGCGGTACTAACCAAGCGGCAGGGTGCATCATCCAGCCCCCTTGCCAAGCATAAACTAACCAATCAACTGGCGACATATCTATCCACAGGGGTTGAGGGATAAATAAAGCTTCTGAGGGAGTTTTGTAGAATCTCGCCCATTCTCCGGCAGCTACACAATTACAATTCTCATTTGCCAGAAGTTGCACCTGATGTTCTACCTTATCAGGTGCCAACAGATCGTCAGCGTCCAGATACTGGATAAAATCCCCTTGCGACTCTTGAAATGCTCGATTTCTAGCAGCGCTGGCTCCTTTGTTTGACTGAGTGATGACCTTGATGCCACGCGGCTCGAACTGCTTGGCAATTTCTAAACTACGGTCTTTTGATCCGTCATCAACGAGGATAATTTCTGTAGGCGACCACGTTTGTGCCAGTGCAGATTCCAGTGTTTGGGCCAGCCATGCTTCGGCGTTGTAGCAAGGGATGAGAATGGAAACCAGGGGTTTCATAGGCTGTACTTCGCCGTTTAACGATTCATCTGTCAATTGATTTAGACAAAAAATGACTTAATCTGCAAAAAACTCTCTTCAAGGAGTGCCGGAAAATTGCTCCTTGAGTTGTTGATAGTTAGTAATCATTTCAGAGGGTAATTTTGTCGCCTGCTTCTTTGTTTCTGTATTCAGTTTTTTTATTTCTAAGCCAAGAAATTCTTCAATATTATTTGTGGTATTTGTCATATTTTCTATTAAATCTTCATAGGCTATGACTAGCTTTTTGTGATTCGCAAAGAATTCATCTGCTTCATCTTCCATCTTCCGAATTGCTTCAAAATCTTGCCTACATTCATCAAAATTAAGATCAAACTTCACCTCCTTTTTGTTGTCACCCAGACCTCCTGTAGCTCCTACACCCCAATTCCCCGTAGCCTGTGCAGTAAAAGTTGATACTATGCGCTGTAGCAAGTTCTTACGCCTCATATGGATAATGGCGATGTCCGTATTCTCCTTGAGGTAAGACCACAAATCGGATTTTGTTGAACTCCAAGAAGGTGGACGACCTACATCTTTCCACCATCGGTCGAAATCAGATGAATTCCACCAAGGATTATCTGTTCGTCCTTGCGTGTAAATAAGTTTAAACCCCACAGCCTGAATTTTTTGCGGGTGTGGCTTATAAATTTCCGTCTTTAGAAATTCCACTGGGTCGCTATTTCTCAAATCAACGATTCGTTTATCTTGAGATTTTGCTCGATAACCTGGAGCATGAAACGGAATAGACTCAAGATGGTGGTGGAATAATTCAAAAAACATTAAGGTTTGGCTATGCTTGGAAAGTAGCGAACACAGCATTGTCGAACCAGTGCGGATACCACATACTATGACAAACTTTTGATAGTTTTGCTGGTTGGGTAGTAGGTTGGTATCGACCAACCAGTTTTTGAGCTGATGCTTATACTCGATGGTTCTATTCGATATTTTCTTGCTTAACATGAGTGATTGTTGATAAGTTTCGCTCGTCAAAAATGAAAGAAATTATTTCCCGATAATTGAGTTTTACAAAAAAAACAATCTCAAGCATAGCGTCTTCAAATGATCTGTGAACATCTAAGAGCTTGAAAACCTTGTTGAATCTTTACATCTCAAATAAAAACATTATGGAACCTAGCTATTTCAAATTAGCATTTACTACTCCGTAAGACATGTCTCCAGCCGTAGCGGAAATACCAGGGCTTAGAATCGGCAACATAATGATGCATTATGGCTTGCGGCTTCAATGCTTCTTCACGCTCCGGCATTAGCAAATACTCTTCGGCAGGTGAAATTGCACAAGGCTTGCCAGCTAGAAGCATGGCACTGAGTCCTTGTGTCACATTATAGTGAGTTCCTTCTTTTTCAAGCATAGTTTTAAGCCAGAGTTCAAGTTTCTGCCAATCTATATCCTCACTCTTAAATCCTAAAATACCGATATTCACAAGTTCAGGTATTTGATTTCCACTGAGATAAACCATCAAATCATTAGAATATCCATAGGCGTTTTTAACATCCATCATATAGCAAGGTTTATGTGGATAATTCAGCCACTCTAAAAGAAATTTAGGAGACTGAAAGAAGAGCATATCTGAATCGAGAAATAGCTTCCAACCCTGAGAACCAACATGAAAATCCGTTAGCTTACGCAAAAGAGGTTGCTTCAGACGTCGCTCTCTCAAAACTGGAAACTTGCTTTCCGGTAAATATTTGTCCAAACGGGCTTCAATAGTTTGCAGTGATACAATCTTAGCACTAGGAAAAATTCTGATTATTTCTTCTTTATGCTTTTGCTCTAATGTTCCATCATCATAAATAACAGGGCGCAAGTTGATTTGTGATTGTTGAATCATTGAATAGGCACAAAAGCAAGTTTGATACCAGTACTTTTTACCTGTCAAAAAGTAGATTTCCGGTGAATTAGGGAAATTATTAGATAACTCTAGCTCTATTGGTTTCAATGAGGATACAGCTTTCTCCATTTTCAGCCGACCTCTATTAGTCAATACCGTATTGATTAGACCCCAACGGAGAAGTTTTTCTATATAGCCCTTGGGAGCATAGTAGAGTCGGTAAAGAGCGACTCCTAGGTGTAAGTCTTTGGCTAATTGCCTTAGTCGGATCAGTTGAGTGTTAGCTGTCATGGTTGATAAAATACTCTAGGATAATTCAGATCGCCCTTCAAACATTCCACAAGCACCTTGCCAGCACACATAGGCAACAGGGCTTTTCCAAGGTTGATAGCGGAAAAATGCCCTGACTTTTCGTGGTAGAACTGTCCAGCGCGGAATTTTTTGCCAGGGTCGGATACCGTGTACATCAAGGACTTGCACCCAGGAACGTGTCGAAGCACGGTTCAATCGGGCAAGATAGTCTTTGGTCAGACGTCTTGCAGAAATCAAGTGTGTTAGCTGGAGTTGGGGAAAGTAACCAACTCCCCAGCCGGCTTCTAAAATAGTCAAAATAATGTCGTTGTCTTCACCAGAAATTAATTGCTTGCCCGTGCGCCCTAGCGCTAACCGAGTACTATTTCCGGTCATGCGTTCTGCATATATTTCAGCAGCTTGCCGTCGTATCACTAGCCCAGCACCAATGGGAGCAAATTTGGGATACTGTCTAGACAATCCAGTCGCTTTCGTTGATGCTTCTTCCCAATAACAAACTTGAACTTTATCTCCCAAGTCACGTAGCCCTAAACTCAGACCAGTTTGAATAAACCAGGGTTCTGGATCGACCTCAAATTCTGGCAATGATTTACCCCCAATTGCTCCCAGGCGAGGATTCTGCTGCAAAATTTCTACTGTATTTTTTAGGTAATCGACATCGAGGACATTATCATCATCCGCAAAGACAAAAAATTCGGCTGTTGCTTCTCGAAAGCCTCGTATTCGAGCAGGAGTTAGACCAAGTTTTTCTTCCCGAATGTGTCGAGCAGATGGATGCCAACTCAAATCAATTTCTGATGCAAGCAGTTTATCACTTGCATTATCAATTAACAGAAGCTCCCATTGCTCTACTGGTAAGTTCTGAGATCGTAAAGCCGTAATAACTCTATCCAGATAATTGTTTTGAGGATTATGAGTGCAGATAATTAAGCTAATTTTTTTTCTCATAATTCTTCATTTTTAGGAAGTATTTTCTCTCTGATCCAAGTTACTCCAGATTTTGCGACTTTAGCAGGTAAACCCACAGCTATGCAATTCTCAGGTATATCTTTCGTGACAACCGATCTAATGCCAATAATGCTGTTTTCAGGAATATCTTTAGTAAAGTACACCTCTCATGCGATCCCTTCAGAAACAGAATCTTTTGACTCTCGCGCTCCTAAAGCTTGCCTTCTTTCAATTGCCCGTACATAGCTAGCTTCCTGTAAAGCGCCAATTCGCTCTAAGTTATACTCAGTGAGAACGCGATCGCGTGCTGCTTGACCTAATTGCATACGTAACTCTGGATTTTCTAGTAGTTCAATAACCGCCTTAGCAATTTTCTCAGGACTACGAGGAGGAATTAATCTCCCCGTCCTACCAAAATCAAGCATCTCCATCATGCCACCCGCACTACTTCCAACTACGCCACGAGCAGCAGCCATTGACTCCAGGCATACATTGGGGAAATTCTCCCAAATACTCGGGAAAACACAGATATCTGTATCAGCAAGTATTGAGGGAATAGAATCAAGTCTTACAGAACCAGTAAACTCTAGAGAGTTTCTATATCGCTGCACTGTTTTTTCTATATGCTGCTGCATATTTAAATTAGACAAAGGCAATGGTAAAGAACGACCTACAAAGCGGAAACGAGTGTTGGGATATTGCTGTAATATCAACGGAATAGCCCGTGCTAGATCGAGAACTCCCTTACGAACTTCCAGCCTCCCCATAAAAGTGACTACATTGGTATTTGATTTAACAGGAAGATTTAAAAGTTCCTCCGACGGTATATAAGGATTGGGAATATGAAGGACTTTCTCCGCAGGCAGTTCCCACACTTCAATTAGCTTGTCACCTAAGGCTTTGGAAGGCGTCGTGATTTCATCAGCGTCTAGAGTATGTAGACGCTCGATATCGTTTTTGATATCGTAGTGCCAACGAGGAAACGGCTGAGGTTTATTCCCTCTGCGTAATGCCCCTATATATCTGCGAACTTTCATCTGAATAGATGGTTGAACCAGGTTGATTTGCCTGATCACAAATGAAGGAGTGTGAAGCTTAACTACGAGCGGAATATCTGGAACTAACTGAACAGCTCCCCGCGCATAAGCATAAATTTCTGCTCCTTCAAGCACATCAAACTTAACTACGGTATGTCGCTCAGCAAACACTCGACCAACATTTAAAGAAAAGTTTTTCCTGTTTTTCTCTTTATCTTGAACTCGGTGAACTACGATTCCGTCCTCTATTTCAGTTCCATGTCGGTAGGAACTACCTGAAAATATCTCTATCTGATGACCTCGCTGTTTCAATAGTTTAGACACTTGATCTACATAAGTAGCGATACCACCAAGTGCAGTGTCAGGAGGGTATTCATAGCTAACAAAAGCAATTTTCATGTAAAAATTTATAGGGATTATGAAAGACACAACTGATTAGTTGCTTAATTGTCATGTTCAAAATAAATAAATTGAGATTTCCAACGATAAACCGCATCTGAGTCAATTTTTATCTCAGTCGGCAAAGGTGTTTCAATCCAGTGATTAATATATTGAAAATCAGAACGCTTAGTTGTTGGTAGATTTGTATCTTTAGCAATTTCTGCTGCTCTGTTATCTATTTCTATAACTAACGCTCTTTTTCGAGATAGCAAGCATTTTACTCCACCATGTAACCTTGTACCGATGTAGTCAAACGGAATTCCTGAGTTCAGTAAGTTATTGAATGAACTTAAGGAGTGTTCTAGCATAACAACCGGAATATTGATTGCAGAGACTAACTGAGAAATATACTCCTTGTCACCACGACCTTGTGACCAAATAAATACTTTCTCATATTTGCAGCTAATTAGGTTAAGTAACTTCTTGTCTAATTCATAGTCTTTGGAATAATCCGTTAGCATTACCAAAGCACTTGCTGACTTAGTAGAGGGAATGTCTTCAGATCTAATATTCATCAGAGGCCACATTGTAGGACAGCCAGTATTTATAACGTTACTAATTCCCGCTAATTGCAGTTGTCTTTTTGTATAGCTATCTCTAACTGAGTGAAAAAACTTACGAGAAAGAACCATCTTTAACAGAATGCTCGTATAAAAATTTGGTTTATGTTGATAAAATTGCCAACCAACACCCATTAAAATTGCTTTTTTAAGCATTAATTGCTGCCGACCAGAAACTTTCCACTTTTTATAGATATTCATTTTTGAATTCAATAAATTTGTGCCGCCAACAAACGAGATTGAGCAACTCCGAATAGATCTAATATGTTCTTGATGTGGAAAAGTATGAGTTGAGATATGAACAATTGAGCTATTCTCAAAAATATTATTCAGTTCTCTCTCGACCGCCTCTTGAATAATTAAATCTCCCAGGTTGGCACTTGGCGAACCATTATTGTTTTCAATTCCTGGATCGAATAAGCATATTTTCATGGAAAATTCTAATCAAAAATTTAGGATAAATGATCTAAGCGATATCCGTCGAGAACTAGCAGATAATTTGAAGACGAAAGCACCCAACGCTTAAGTCTTATACAGGTAAAATCCATCTATGTTGAAGGCACACATTTCCATATCCAGCGTTTGATGTTATAGGCCTTCCTCGGAGTTCGCCTTGTTCCACTTCCACAATAGTAGCTGCCTCGATATGGTCTTGTAACTCACCATCACTGAAAATTGCCGCATTCATCCGGTAACGACCAGGTGTAAGTACCAATTCATCCAGTTCACACATAAGCTGATTGCCTATCTGCGAGTTATTCAAATCCTCTTTGCCATGCACCGCACTATTGAAGTTTACGACTGCCTGACCGTACTGGTCGTACAATGTAAAAGAGCATGCCATTTTGGGTCTTATGGCGGTAACGTGAAATACAAAACGAGCAGGGCGACCTGTTGCCAAAGTTATCGATGGCAAATTGCCACCTGTGGAAACATCTACCTGGGCAAGTCGTACTAGTCCCTTACCTTTTCGGTCTTTACGTTCTAAAAGATTGTGTGTTCCAGATTGTTCCAGAGTTCTCAGGTAAGCACTTACTGCTGCATTTGCCGTATCATCAGCCTCAACAGTTCCATAACGTAAAAAAATACCTCGGCTGCATAGAGTCTGCACTACCCCCATATTGTGACTAACAAATAACACTGTTCGTCCCTTTTTTCCAACCTCCTCCATCTTCCCCAAGCACTTCTTCTGAAACTGAACATCCCCCACCGCCAACACCTCATCCACCACCAAAATCTCCGGTTCCAAATGCGCCGCCACCGCAAACGCCAACCGTACATACATCCCCGACGAATACCGCTTCACCGGCGTATCCAAAAACTTCTCCACCTCAGCAAAAGCGACAATCTCATCAAACTTCCGCTTAATCTCCGCCTTACTCATCCCCAAAATCGCACCATTAAGATAAATATTCTCTCGTCCCGTCAACTCCGGATGAAACCCCGTCCCCACTTCCAATAAACTCGCCACTCTACCCTTAATCCGGATACTCCCTTTTGTCGGTTCCGTAATTCGACTCAAAATCTTCAACAGCGTTGACTTACCCGCCCCATTGCGCCCAATAATCCCAACTCTATCCCCCTGCTGAATCTCAAACGACACATCCTTAAGCGCCCAAAACTCCTCAACTGTCGGGTCAGACTCCCCCTTCCCCAGAGGCTTCAGCAACCTGCGCCCCACAGACTTCGCCCCATTCGCAATAACATCCCGCAGCGCCGTATACCGTTCCTGCTTCTGGTGACCGATAATATACTTCTTCCCCAAATTTTCGACCCGAATTATTGTATTAGACATACTGCAACAAAACTGCTATCTATAGATGCAATGCTTTGGCAATTTATCCGGAAAAATACAAAAACAGACTATTTATTTAAATAACTGAATTCTTTAAATTAAAAAAGCTCACGCTAATCAAGACCTGACTAAATCACATCCGCAAACGTCCGCTCCACCTTACGGAAATACCAAATCCCACTAACAAAAAACAGCGCCACCAAACTCAACGACAGAGCAAACCCTGGCAAATGCAGCTTCGACTCACCCCCCAAAATCGCCCAGCGGAAGCCATCAATCACCCCCACCATTGGGTTGAGCGAATAAACAAACCGCCATTTATCCGGCACCACAGTGCTACTAAACCCTACTGGGGAAATATACAGCCCAAACTGCACAATAAACGGTACAATGTAGCGAAAATCCCGATACTTCACATTCAGCGCCGCCAACCACAACCCCACCCCCATCGACGCTATAAACGCAATGGCAATAAACAAGGGTAGCGTGACAATCCGCCAACTCGGTACAAAGTCATACCACGCCATCAATCCCAGCAATATCATCCCCGAAATCATGAAATCCACAAAACTGACAATCACCGCACTCGTCGGCACAATTAAGCGGGGAAAATACACCTTAGAAATCAAATTAGCATTGCTAATTAAACTCTGGCTACAGTTTGACATGGCATTGGAGAAAAACTGCCAGGGTAACATCGCCGCAAACACCAAAATCGGGTAGGGCGCACCTGCTTCAGACGGCAATTTAGCAATCTTGCCAAACACTACTGTAAACACCACCATCGTCAGAAACGGTCGAATCAACGCCCAAGCAATCCCAATAATCGTCTGCTTATAGCGCACCAGAATATCCCGCCACGCCAAAAAGTAAAACAACTCCCGATAACGCCACAAGTCTTTCCAATACTGTTGTTCCGTGCGACCCGCTTCAATGACTAACTCTGTTGGTTGAACCATTGCGATTCTTCTATCGTCAATTTTCCCTGTCAATAAGAGTCTTTAAGTTGAATGGCACGCTCAGATTAGGCTGGTGGGCACTGCCCACCCTACGGTATATTAAGGATTTCGGCGATCTCAAAATGCAGAAGGCGAGCGTGCCATTGACCTTAAGTTGATCGGGATAGCTTTTCTAGCTTGTGTCACAGTTTTTGAGGTATTGTAGCATTGGTTTCGATTACTGGAGTGGTCGCTAAACTCCACTAATATTCACAATCTGTTGACCCAATCCGGATAAAATTGCTCAAACTTCCAATCGCCAGATTATTAGTGCGCTATATATGGTTTCATTGCGTAAGATCTATTCCACCATTTGAGCTGTGTCATGTCAGTCCAGTAGTTGTTCACTTAGGTTGGCTATCTGTCCACTGGATGTCGCTAATGTTAAGCGTTATCCCATGTTTGGTTGATCGCTCAAGCCATCACCATACCGCCATCGACGTTGAACACCTGCCCAGTAATATAAGCGGCGGCTGGATCAGCTGCTAAAAATCGCACCATGCCCGCAATTTCCTCTGGCTTGCCATAGCGACCTAGGGGAATATACTTAATAATATCCTCAGATTTAATGTCTTTGGTCATATCGGTTTCAATAAATCCAGGAGCCACAGCATTTACGGTAATCCCGCGAGGTGCTAATTCCTTCGCCACGGTTTTGGTAAATCCAATCACTCCCGCTTTGGCGGCGCTATAATTTGCCTGACCTGGATTGCCCATTTGTCCCGCGACGGAGGCAATATTAATAATCCGACCCGATTTTTGCTTGAGCATGATTTTACTGGCTGCCCGAGTACAGAAAAACACACCAGTCAGATTCAGGTCAATCACCGCCTGCCAATCATCAGGTTTCATCCGCATCAGCAGGGTGTCGCGGGTAATGCCAGCATTATTCACCAGTACGTCTAGGCGACCAAATTTGTCTTTCGTTTCCTTGACGAGAGTTTCAACCTCTTCCAGTTTCGAGACATCTGCCTGAAGCGCGATCGCATCTCCTCCGGCTTCGGTAATCCCAGCGACAACCTCATCTGCAGCCCCACTGGAACTAGCGTAGTTAACCACTACCTTCGCGCCCTCTGCGGCTAACGTCAATGCCACAGCGCGACCAATTCCCCGCGACGCCCCGGTGACAATCGCCACGCGATCGCTAAGTTGAGCAGATGTCTGTGATGCTTCCATAAACAATACCTCTATCTATTCGCTGAAGTCAGCTCTTAGCATTTTGCACTAGAATCGAGCCAAACCACTAATAACCGTGATGTTTTGTTATGGCAGTTAAAAAACAGTTTGCCAGTTTTCAGGAACTCCTCTCTGGATCGGATGTACCCGTGTTGGTCGATTTTTACGCGACTTGGTGTGGTCCATGTCAGATGATAGCACCGACCCTAGAGCAAGTCGGTGTTCAGCTCAAGGGTAAGCTACAAGTGGTCAAAATTGATACAGACAAATACCCCCAGATTGCCTCTGAGCATCATATTGAAGCCCTGCCCACCCTGATACTCTTTAAGGATGGCAAAGCGGTGGAACGGATTGAGGGGGTTGTCTCCGACAAGCAGCTTATGGAACGACTAAAACCTTTACTTTGAACAACCACAGAGACGTTCCGCCGGAACGTCTCTACCCAGGCGGAACTTGATCAATATCCCTTGATCTACTTCAGGATGCTGTCGTCGATTCTGGGGAATCACTGGGCCCAGTCGTGGCTTTATTCTTTTTCTCCTGTTCCCGTTGTTCCCGTTTTTTGCGATCGGCTTTGATCGCGTCTTCAATGACAATCTGGGCTTGAGCCATTTTTTCCAGGTTGCTGCGATACAACTCCACGTCTTTCTGTAATTTCTCTTGGGGAAGATGCAAAGTTTGACCGATTCGCTGGAGCATTTCCATAGACTGTTTCGCGTCTTGAACTAGCTCCGGTTCTGCCTGTTCCAAAAGGGTATACAACCCAATGGCAAACAGACGAGAGTATTTAAACTTAGGATTATCTGCGATCGCGGCAACCGTGGTATGAATATCCTCAGCACCCTCTAACGGTGTTGGTGAACCAAACCAGTCAACCAGTTCTTGTGCCGATAAACGCCCGACTGCGGCTTTCAGTTTTTCAGCATCATCCTGATACTGTTGCGGATTACCTCCCACCGCCTGACAAAGGGCGTTAAAAATGGATTCTTTATCCCGTTCCGGTCGATAGCCTTGCATGAAGCGGTTAAAGGAGGCGACCACACCTAAGACATAGATGGGATCATACTTAAAATCCACATTGACCGCCAGCAAATGCATCTCGACCATCAATTCTTCTACCACCCGTCGGTAAATCGAGTTGATTGGACGGGTGTGATAGTTATAAAAATCTCGTTTCGTATCCGAGACGGTGCGAACGTTACTCACAGAGCAAAATATAAAGGATATTTTTTACCATTGTCTCGCTTGAGTTTCACCCTAGGGGATAGAGTCTCAATCGAGTCATTCCTTCCATCTTACCAGTTTATTTCCACCAGCCCAATTAGTATAATGTTTCTTGGCTTGA
>NZ_JBKHHI010000058.1:0-23036 GCF_046539235.1 Coleofasciculus sp. | reverse complement strand
ATTATTAGCGAGCAAGATGCAAAGCCTGCGGCATGGCTTCGCTAAACGCACTACAGCAAGGATGAGAGCCATTATTGACATTAAATGCCGAACAGCTTTTTGGTTACAGCTACTCACCCTTTACCAAATCGGCGGACAATTCATATCAATTAAATATCCCCCGGCTTCAATCACAAAATCATCGAAATCATTATCATTGCCAACTTCTACCCGTCCCCCATCTTCCCAAGACACGCGACTTCCTGTAATATTACCCTTCCTCCCCCCATCCAAACGACCATTAAACTGAGCCAAGTTTTGGGTCGAAACAATACGGCGTCGGGTTTGACCCGTAGGACTTACGGATTCAAGAAAGAAAACATAGCGGTTATTGGCTTTAAACATAAACTCGTTGAATTGATTCGGTATCGTTCCCCCCTCAACTGTTCCGACAAAATCCGCTTGCGTTCCCAGATCATTTTGACCACGAGAGGTTTGTATCGGCTGGTTTGTGCCAAAAGCATCATAGGGTTTGACTTCCTGAAACAGAATCGTTTCTTCCCCGGTTGTTTCATTTCGTACACCAAACGCCGCTAGGTATGCTCCATGAGATTCCAGGAATTCAAATTCTACAATCGTATCCTCTGGGAATTGCAATGCCCGATTATCAAAGATATCCTGAGCTTGCACAGACGTTGCCAAGGTACTGATTAATCCAGTCGCGATCGCGCCAATGAACCAAGATTTGCTGTAGAGTTGTCTCATTGCGAATTATCCTTATTATCAAAACCCTGTTCTTGAGCGAAGTGAAGGATCAAAACTTAATCCTTTACCACGCCAACAGCGCCAGATTTGACCAAGAACATGTCGCATCTAGTCCGGTAATCTGAATCATCTTTTAGCTTCAGTTCTCGGTTGTTCTAACGCTGACAAGTTACAGTTACTGGTAACGTTAACATCATCATCGCGCACCCTACCTTAATAACTACTATTATAGAGTGTTGCGATCAGTAATATATTCCACGAAAATATAAACACTTAAAATTGGCGACTCGCCCAACTTTTAATTCATAGGAGATTTCCAAACTGTAGGGTTCATTAGCAAAGCGCAACCCAAGGATTGGCGCTGTAAATCTAGGTGGCTTAAACATTAAATGGGATGAACGATGAACAGTCAAGTCATTAAAGTTGTGAGTGTGATTCTCTGACGATCTCCCCCATCTCCCAGACGTAGCATGCTACGTCTCTACAAGCTGCCTCCGCCGCCAATCTGCCCCCAACAGGACGATTCCTACAAGCAGAGCTAATCAATGATAATAGTTTTTTATATTTGCACTGCCGCTGAATTGGGTTAAATTATGAATAGAGACAAACAAACCACACACACGGAGCAAATCAAACCATGTATACCACCTACCAAAACGGACTGATCAATTCCACCCCTGTTGAAGCCAAGACAAACCCCATCACCCCTCCCACCTCGCTCCAACAACCCATAAAGCCACTGCAAACCATCAAGCAATGGTTAGAGAACATCGAAATTCACAACCCCACCAAAGCTAGATTCTTCTGCAAAATGATTCCCGCCCAATGTCCCTTTGAACGCGATATCTGCCTCTTTGGGCGTCGGGTTGCTCACATTCCTCCCTTGTGCAAACTCAATCCTTTCTATGACGAATTCGTTAGCCTTCGCTTTCGCGCCCTTTGCTACTTGGCTGATCAATGTGGGGAAGATATCAGTGCTTATTGTTAGTCATTTGTTATTCGTCCTTTGTCATTCGTCATTCGAGACTAAGAATCCATGACTCGCTGCAAAAATGCCCACTTATCGGCAATCTCTTCAATAATCTTAGCCGTCGGTTTTCCCGCACCATGACCCGCCTTTGTTTCAATGCGAATTAAGACCGGATTATCCCCAGCATGTGCCGCTTGTAACGCTGCTGCAAACTTAAAACTATGGGCTGGAACCACGCGGTCATCATGATCCGCCGTCGTAATTAATGTGGCTGGATAAGCCGTTCCTGGCTTGAGATTATGTAACGGAGAATAGGCATAAAGCGCCTTAAACTCCTCCGGATTTTCCGGTGAACCAAAATCAGAACACCATGCCCAACCAATCGTAAACTTATGGAAGCGCAGCATGTCCATAACTCCAACTGAAGGAAGGGCAGCACGGAATAAATCTGGACGCTGAGTCATACAAGCCCCAACTAATAAACCCCCATTACTTCCCCCACCAATTGCCAGTTTTTGCGGACAAGTATATTTATTCTCAATTAACCATTCCGCTGCGGCAATAAAATCATCAAACACATTTTGCTTATTCAGCTTTGTTCCCGCTTGATGCCAATCTTCGCCATACTCTCCACCGCCTCGGAGATTCGGAATCCCATAGACGCCTCCCATCTCCATCCACACCAGATTACTAATCGAAAAGCTGGGAGTTAGGGAGACATTAAACCCACCGTAACCATAGAGATAGGTGGGATTATTGCCATCCAACACCAACCCTTTCTTGTGGGTAATAAACATCGGCACTTGTGTGCCATCTTTACTCGGGTAAAACACTTGCCGCGTTTCGTATTGAGTCGGATCAAAGTCTACGGTCGGTTGGCGAAATAGGGAACTTTCCCCTGTTACCATATCGTAGCGGTAAATTGTGGCTGGGGTGGTGAAACTGGTAAACACATAGAAGGTTTCCGGATCATAACGCTTCCCGCCGAATCCCCCGGCTGAACCAATTCCCGGTAATTCCACTTCTCGGACAAAGGCACCATTGAGGTCAAAAATCTTAATCGAAGAACGGGCATCTTTGAGGTAATCGGCGACAAACTGGTTATTCAGAACCCCGACATCTTCTAATGTTTCTGGGGCTTGGGGAATAATTTCTTGCCAGTTCTGCCGCGCTGGGTTATGAATATCAATGGCAATCACCCGACCTCGTGGTGCGTCTAAGTCAGTTTGAACCCAAAAGATTGACCCGTCATTGTCAATCAGACTGAAATTTGCTTCAAATTCTGAAATCAATTCAACGATAGGAGAATCGGGAGTTTGTAAGTCTTTGTAGAAAACCAGATTCTTCGGATCAGTTCCTTGACTGACGTAAATAATCAGATAATGACCATCTTCCGTCACTGACCCATTAAACATCCATTCTTTCTGGTCAGGGCGATGATAAATTAACAGATCATCGGATTGGTCTGTGCCGAGTTGGTGATAATAGAGTTTGTGATAATAATTAGCATCTTCTAATTTGGTGGCATCGTTGGGTTCATCATAGCGGCTATAGAAAAACCCTTGATTATCCGTTGTCCAGGATGCACCGGAAAACTTCACCCATTTGAGATGATCGGATAAATCGTCTCCCGTTTCCACATCCCGTACTTTCCATTCTTGCCAATCAGAACCGGAGGTAGATAAACCATACGCCATGCGGTTTCCATCGTCACTAATCGCGATACCCGATAGGGCGATAGTCCCATCTTCGGAGAGGGTATTGGGGTCAATCAGGAGTCGGGGTTCTCCATCGAGAGAGGTTAAGGTGTAGAGAACGCTTTGGTTCTGGAGTCCGTCATTTTTGAAATAGAAGTAGCGGTTCCCTTCTTTATCAGGAATGCCATATTTTTCGTAATTCCAGAGTTTGGTGATGCGCTGCTTCAGGGATTCCCGTTGGGGGATGTCTTCGAGATAGCCAAAGGTGACTTTATTTTGCGCTTCTACCCAGGCTTTGGTTTCGTCGGAGTCGGGATCTTCTAACCAGCGATAGGGATCAGCGACTTTCGTGCCATGATAGTCGTCTACTTGGTCAACTTGGTGGGTGGTGGGGTAGGTCAGAGGTTGGTGAGAAGATGCCATAGTCTCGAATGTGAGGCAGTGTTTTCTAGGGTAGCACTCTTTGGGGAAGGGTTAGGAAGCTTGTGGAGGATGGGACGCGATCGCGTAAAGATTACCATACCAGAACATTTAAATGGCAGTGCTAACATTTTAAGAAAAGTAGCCAGAAAGTTAGGAATTGACCTAAACCGACTGGGTAGACGGTGTTTGGTGCGACTCGTTGGCTAGAAACCATAATCTGCAAGGATTTCGGGGGATTAGCCGCCAGGTTTTGAACCTTGACAGAGCGCCTAGTCCCCGGAGTAAAGCTGCTAAACTATCTGTTCCCAACTGAGTTTACTGTTCTTTTGCCATGACCCTAACCCTGTACAATACTCTCACCCGTCGCAAAGAACCATTTACCCCCTTAGAGAGGGGTAAGGTGCGGATGTATTGCTGCGGTATCACCGCTTATGACTATTGCCATTTGGGTCATGCTAGAACCTGCATTATCTGGGATACTGCCCGTCGTTATCTAGAATGGCGTGGCTATGATGTGAACTACGTGCAGAATTTTACGGATATTGACGATAAAATCCTGAATCGGGCGCGACAAGAGGGGACATCGATGGAGTCTGTCTCTGAACGCTTCATTCAGGCGTATTTTGAGGATATGGCGCGGCTGAATGTGAATGAGGCGGATGCCTATCCTCGGGCGACGCATTGCCTGGATGGGATTAAGCGGCTAATTTATGACCTAGAACAGAAAAATTACGCCTACCCCGCCGCCGGAGATGTTTATTATGCCGTGCGTCGTTTTGGTGAGTATGGCAAGTTGTCGGGACGCAAGTTAGAGGATTTGCAAGCGGGGGCGAGTGGACGAGTTGAAGTTGAGGATACAGAGGCGGCTAAGAAAAAAGACGCTTTTGATTTTGCCCTGTGGAAGGGTTCTAAGCCCGGAGAACCCGCCTGGGAATCTCCTTGGGGGGCGGGACGCCCTGGCTGGCATATTGAGTGTTCGGCGATGATTCGGGACAATTTGGGGGACACAGTGGATATTCATGCGGGGGGATCGGATTTAGTTTTTCCCCACCACGAGAATGAAATTGCCCAATCAGAAGCGGTGACGGGTCAACCTTTGGCGGGTTACTGGTTACATACAGGGATGGTGATTGTGAATGGGGAGAAGATGTCGAAATCCTTGGGTAATTTTATCACCATTCGGGATTTACTCGATCGCGGGACTGATCCGATGGCGGTGCGGTTGTTTGTCCTCCAGGCACAGTATCGCAAGCCCTTAGATTTTACCGATGATGCTTTGGCGGCGGCGACGAATGGTTGGCATACGCTGAAGGAGGGATTGCTGTTTGGGGATCAGTATGGTGAACAACTGGGGTGGCAAGACTCAGGTAAACGGCAAACGGCGGCGGTAGAACGATTCCAAACTGCTGTTGATGATGATTTCAATTTTGCGGAGGGGTTAGCCGTATTATTTGAACTGGCAAAAGACTTGGGGCGGGAAGGGAATATTTTGGTGCATGAAGGGAAAACCCGGACATCGCCCCAGGAATTAGAGGCACAATGGCAGACATTGGTGGAACTGGCGCAGGTGTTTGGACTTGAGGCGCAAGGGGAGGAAATTAGTCAGGAATCGACCAGTGGGTTAAGTGATGCAGAGGTTGAGGCGCTGATTCAACAACGTACCGAGGCGCGGAAACGGAAAGATTTTGAGATGAGCGATCGCATCCGGGATGAACTGAAAGCCCAAGGGATTACGCTGATTGATCAACCCGGTGGTGTCACTCGTTGGCATCGCAATTGAATGTTCAGGAGTCGTTGCTAGATCGAGAGGTGTATGGCTAATCCTCCCTGGGAGGGACGGATTTGCTCAAGGTTTTTGAAACAATTTATCTGAGTGAGGCAGGTGAGTAAAATATTTGGGTAAAACGATGAAGGATAACAAAACCCTCACAGATAAGTTAGGAATTGCTTTGGGCTTAATGGCACTGACTGCCTGCACCACCTCAACTCCCGAAGGCGATCGCACAAATAACGCAGACACTCCAACCTCACCCCCACCCAATAATACCAATAGACCCTCAACTCAAGCGGCGGCTTCTCCCAACCGTGACTGTATTCTGGTTGAAGAGGGCTATGGTTCCCAAGGACAGGTGGCGGTGCAAGCTGAAGAAGTCGTTTCCGGTTTGGAAGTTCCTTGGGGAATTCTGTTTCTCTCAGACACAGATATGCTAGTGACTGAACGCCCCGGACGGATTCGACTGGTGCGGGATGGGCAACTCCAGAGTGAACCTGTCGCCATTGTTCCCGTAACCGCTAGGGGAGAAGGGGGATTACTGGGTATCGCGCCTCATCCTGAGTTTGCCAGTAATCGGCTATTTTACATTTACTACACCGCAGACCGCAACGAATCATCGGTCAATCTCGTTGAGCGATGGCAGTTATCACCCGATGGCACGAGTGCCTCACCCGATAAAATCATTGTTGATAATATTCCCGTCGCACGCTTCCATAATGGTGGTCGTCTGCGCTTGGGACCCGATGGAATGCTCTATATCGGCACTGGCGATGCTAGAAATCCTCAAAATTCCCAAGATGTCAACAGCCTGGCGGGAAAAATTCTGCGCGTGACGCCAGAGGGACAGGTGCCAGAGGATAATCCCTTTCCTGACAATCCTGCCTATATTATCGGCATTCGTAATACCCAGGGCTTTGACTGGTTGAACCCCTCAACCCTAGCCATAACTGACCATGGACCGAGTGGTGAACTGGGTAGAACCGGACACGATGAAGTCAGCGTCGCCAGTGCGGGTGCTAACCTCGGCTGGCCTCCCATCTACGGTTGTCAAAATCAAGAAGGGATGATACCTCCTGCTCTGAGTTGGGAGGAAGCCGTACCTCCAGGTGGAGCCGCCATTTATACAGGGGATGCGATTCCACAGTGGCAGGGTAGCCTGTTAATGGGCGTCTTGGGTGCGTCCCACCTGCATCGCGTTACCTTTGAGCCACAGTCTCCCGATCAGGTTCAAAGTCATGAGGTGTATTTTCAAAATGAGTTGGGTCGGCTTAGGGAAGTGATCATGGGACCCGATGGTGAGCTTTATGTTACCACGAGCAACTGTGACGGACGCGGGAACTGCCCTCCTGACAAGGATAAAATTCTTCGCATCAACAGTGGCAATCCTTAGACACAATCAGGCGGGTGGGCAATGCCCACCCTACGGTATGGCAAGCAAATCACCCCTAATAAAAATGTACGGGCTTGGTTACCAAGCCCCTACTCACCCTATCTCCCCATCACCGTAATTATGGGTATTAATTATGGGTATTTATAGCACTACGCATTGAGGTTAGGACAATAAAATTGGGTGAAAAGGCAACAGGCAACAGGCAACAGGCAACAGGCAACAGAGAAATGTCCTAACGTATCCCCGTAGTGCTATAACCGGACATGATATAAATCTGTTCAAAAGGCTGAAACCTGACCTTCCTATGAAAATCAGACTTAACGGTTCACGTCGATTCACCCTTGTCGTCTTTGCTACTGGATTTCTTTTCCTGGCTAGTCCTCACCGGAGTGTCGCCCAAGAAGAGATGGTTCCTATACCAACGTCGGCGAATTCATCCCTGAGAAGTAATCCTGATAGTGAAGTCTATTTTGCCGATATTTTAGTTAGAGGTAGACCGGTTTTTCAAGTGGGTAGCCTTGCAGATTTGGGTGCAAGAGAACGGGCAAAAATTATCAATCGGCGGGTTAACAGTCTTTTGGCACAATCAGAAACTTTGGGACAGGTAACTGTTAAACCGGATGACCCTCGCCAAGTGGCAACCTTACGATTGAATAACCGAGTATTAATGACTGTTACTCAGCAAGATGCACAAGATTTTGGTTTGTCAGTGGAAGCCTTATCCGAGAGATGGGCAGAACAACTAAATCAGGCAATAAAAAAACCGCCCTTGGCGATTGATGTGGGACAGCGTCTTTATGGAACAGTACGACAACTTTTACGGGATACGGTGACAAATCTCCCCTCTTTATTAGGGGCGTTGGTTATGGTTGGGATTACCTGGGGAGTGGCGAAAGGGGTGCGGTTTGTTGGCTTTAGTTGGGCGCAACGGACAGAAGGCGATCGCAGTACAGAAATTCTGATTGGACGCTTGGGTTATGGTGGAGTTTGGGTACTGGGTTCAGTTGTTGCCCTAGGGGTTTTGGGACTAGACTTTGGGGCGTTATTAGGGGCGTTGGGACTCACCAGTGTGGCGATTGGTTTCAGTCTCAAAGATGTTTTGAGTAATTATATCTCTGGGGTAATTTTACTTGCTGCCCGACCCTTTGGTATTAATGATCAGGTAGTTATTAGTGATTATGAGGGTACGATTACTCAGATTGACCTCCGGGCAACGACGATGAGAACCTATGATGGGCGGTTAGTTTATATTCCGAATCAAAAAGTATTCTCTGCCAGTATTATTAATAATACTGCTTCGCCGCGTCGTCGTAGTTCGATTATGGTTGGTATTGACTATGATGCCGATATTACCCATGCCAAACAAGTGATTCAAACTACTCTGTCTGCACTTCCAGGGTTAGAAAAAGAACCGCCTCCCGAAATTTTGGTGTTGGAATTAGCCGCAAGTACTGTGAATCTGGAAGTACGCTTTTGGGTTGATTCGCGGCGATTAGGGTTTTTGACGATGACATCTCAAGTCTGTCAAAGTATAAAAGAAGCACTACAACAGGCAAATATTGAGATGCCGACTGACATCTATACATTAATGTTCCGCAATTCTCCTCTACCAACGGATACAACAGGAAATTCTCAATCCGGTAATTCTAACTCCGAGTTAGTTATTCCTCATCAAAACTCAGCCAACCAGGATTCTATCGATTGAGCTGCTGTTAAAGTAGCCGTCATATCGTTTTCCTCAAAGTGTTGTCACTTGTTTTTCAATTTTGACAGTCTTTGGGGGCGATCTCTGTCCCCATAACGATAGAGTTTGGCTACTTGGCAAATTTCAAAATTCCCCACGCTGACACCGTAAGCATCGAAGTAATGCGTAAATGGTCACTTTGTTTTCGTGGCGTTGTATTAAACACTAAGTAGTCGGACTTTGATTAGATACGTAAACCTTAATCCAGAGAAGCGTCATACGACTTCCTATTTGCCACGTCTTTTTTATTTAAGCTGATTCAACTTAATCAGGAGTCTTGGGGAATAGTATTTTGACCTTCCAATAATCTTAGATAGGAATAGGGTATAGATAGGGGCCAAGTAATAGTAGCGACAACGAAACAAACTCCACAGCTAAGTTTATCGTCTTCCGATAACGTATTATCTTGTTTTAAACAGGTAAACCACTTGTTTAACAAGCGCACCGCTACAACTAAGTAAAGACTAACTGAGCTAACTAGCATGATATGCAACATGATCAACCTACCTTAAAGAATTGTTTTTTCAGCGCTAACGGCTGGTTAAGTCCTTCGCTTTTTATCTAGTATACTGAACGATTTGCTTGCCAAAAGCCTATACTACCTATATTTACACAATCTTCACTGCTCCTATTTTACCTTAACTGTATCTTAATAAAGGGGGTTGTTATCCGCCGTCGTTTTGTGGTAATCAGATGAACTGAGTTTGGCAGTAAGTATCTAACAGAGAAATGCAGTTGGCGATCGCACCCAAATGAGCCACCTCATAGCCATGGGTGTTTTGTGTCGGGAAACTCAAGCAGGCGGCGCGGGAAACATGACCAAACTTCATGGCAATAGACGCATCGCTGCCAAACCCACTAATTGTGGCAAGCTGTAAAGGAACACCAATTCCATTCGCCGCCTGTCGCAGTTCCCAGTTGAGTCCCTCATCGTAAATCCCGTAGCCATCCTGAGACAACAGCACAGGGGCTTCCCCATCTTCAATTGGGTATTCTGAGGAGAGAGGGCAGATTTCTAGGGCGATTAAAGCATCAAGGGAGTGATTGTGGCTGAAATACAACGCGCCAATTGCGCCAACTTCTTCCTTCGCCGACGCCACTAAATAGGTATCCACAACCGGAGTTTTAACCTGTTCGGCTAAGCTTAACAGAATAGCAACAGAGGCTTTGTTATCCAAAGTATAACTGGCAATGTAATCCTTGAGACGTATGGGTCGCTTACGGTGTTTACCCACAACCATGCGCGTTCCGGGGCGCACCCCAGCGGCGACAAGTTCAGCCAGAGTACATTTCGTTTCCACCCAAGCCTCTTGCCAACGCAGAGGGGCAGTTTCCTGTTGGGCTTTTTGGGGAGATTCATGGGAAACATGACGTGATCCAAAGGACAGAATACCACTCAGGGTTTGATTATCACCCAATAAATCGACAACGCCTTCCCCATAAACCCAGGGAAATGAGCCGCCGAGTTTGCGGATTTGCACCCGTCCTTGTTCGTCTATAGATTTAACAATACCGCCAATTTCATCTTTATGGGCGGTAATCGCAATCGATCGCTCAGAGGTTTGACCCGGAATTTTAGCAATAATATTCCCGGATCGATCCTGCCACGATTCAACACCTAAGCCTTGCAATCGACTGATCAGAAGTTGATCAATTTCTCGTTCTGCACCACTAGGAGAATGATGCAGCACTAACTCTTCAATGGTATGAAATAAGTAATCGTAATTTGAGGATGGCATGAAGGCGAGAAGTTCACGGGATTAAATGTCACAAACAGGACTTACGCAGACACACCACGGATGGGGGTAAAGGTGGGTGACGCTACCCTAATACGCCACTACAAATAGAGCCTTTGCGTAAGTCCTAACAATAACACACTCATCTCATGTCGGCAAAGGAATAACGAATACTCCGACATTTACAGACGTTGCCGGCATTCGACACAATGACCCCAATTATCCAAAATATCTGAAGCGCTTTATTAAAGAAGGACAGATAGTCGCTAAAATTTGTCATGACCCTCATCCTCATATTGTCCGCGTGACGGATTTCTTTGAAGAGGCGGGGATTCACTGTCTGGTGATGGATTATGTCCCATTACATAGAAACCCTTGGCGATGTGCCTCTAGAAATGGTGGCGATTCCGGATGGTACATTCCAAATGGGTTCGTCAGAGACTAATGATGCAAGATGCCGTGATTCGTAATTTGGAAATCATTTTTGATAGTTTAGCGGTTGTCGGGGTTGTCGGGGCTGTAGGGGCGAGTCGCTGCATCAATGTTCGGTGCGAGAATTAACCTATATCGACTCGCCCCTGTCTAAATGCGGTGTTGGATGATTACTGATACCAGGTGGGGGCGACCCGATTAAATTAAAGGTTGGGTTGTGTTAATTGGATGGGGCGGGTTGCACCATTTTTACCTTTAATTGACGATACCGGATACAGGGTTCCCCCGATTAAATTAAGGGTTAGGTTGTGTTAATTGGATGGGGCGGGTTGCACCATTTTTACCTTTAATTGACGATACCGGATACAGGGTTCCCCCGATTAAATTAAGGGTTAGGTTGTGTTAATTGGGTACGGCGGGTCGCCCCTACGATTGTTTTTATAACCCACGCTATATTTTTGGGAAAGTTATACTATCAAGTTTAAATGGTGTTAAATCGGGCGCACGTCGGTGCGCCCCTACTGTTCTGAATCCGGGTCAATACCCATGGCTCTTAATCGTTCTGCTAATCTTGCCGCTTTTTGCTCGGCTTGTTCGGCGCGTTGATGTTCTTGTTCGGCGCGTTGACGTTCTAATTGAGCGCGTTCTTCACCAATTAACAAAAGATTCCCTTGATTATCCCACCAACGCAGCCAACATTGGGTTTGATTTTGATACGTCCCCTGCCAAAGTCCCAGTTCTACTCCTAAGGGCGTAATCGGATAGTGACCCCGTTCATTTGGTTGGAGTTTTTGATAAGAAAAATTCAGCCAATTATAAACCTCCAGTTTTCTAGTTTTGACTTCAAAAATGCCATAGTAGGGAATGCGAATAATCCGTTCATACACCCAGAATTTACCCGGTTTTGTGGTTTCTCCTTCAGCGGAAACGGATAAGGGTGTTGTATCCCGTTCCTCCTCTCCATCGCCACTGGCAAATTCTAAGGCAATCATCGGTGCCATTAATTCCCGCCAGAGGACATAGGAACGGCGAATTTCACCATTCAGTAATGGGGGAACATTGGGAACATAGAACCAATCGGGCGCTTCTGCACCTTTTTCTGGGGGGTCAGTTTCGCGCCAGTAGATACCGCAGTCTTGTCCAATGGTGTATTGTCCATCGGGATGGAGTCATTTGTCATTTGTTTATGTCATTCGTCATTTGGTCGGGGCGGGTTTAGTTACTTATGGGTGCAAAGAATAAGATAGTAGTGAAACCCGCCCCTACATGCTGAACATTTGGTCGGGGCGAGTTTAGGGATATCAGGGTGAATACCAAACGTTAATGGTAAAACCCGCCCCGGAAAGACGCGCCATGGCACGTCTCTACAGGATTCCCTCATCTCCCCCTCATTTACTAACCTGTCACCACAAAATTGACCAGCTTTCCAGGTACAACAATCACCTTTTTCACCGTCTTACCTGTGATATAACGCTGGGCAACTTCTGACTCCCTAGCATACTGTTCCAAGGCTGATTTATCGGAATCGGCGGGAACCTGAATTGTGCCACGAGTTTTACCCATAATTTGAATCACCAGGGTAATCTCATCAGCCACTAATGCCTCTGGTTCAAAGGTACACCAGGGTTGCAGGTGTACTGAATCTGTATGACCAATTCCATGCCATAATTCTTCCGCAATATGGGGGGCAAAGGGGGCTAATAACAGAATCAATGTCTCGATTCCTTCAGCGTAAACCAGGGAGTCTTTGCACTTAGCATCACCGAGGGCGTTGCTGAGTTTCATTAACTCGGAAACCGCTGTATTAAATTGATACTCCCCATCTAAATCATCGGTGACTTCTTTAATCGCCGTGTGAACTGCCCGCCGCAGGTCTTTTTCCGGTTTACTTAACTCGGTGGGAGTGGTAGTTGAACGGTTGGTTCCTTTGGCGACAAACTCCTCCACCAACCGCCAAACCCGGTTCAGGAAACGGAATTGTCCTTCCACATCTGCATCATCCCATTCCAGGTCTTTTTCTGGAGGGGCTTTAAATAGGATAAACATCCGGGCGGTATCCGCACCATATTTGTTAATCACCTCTTCAGGGGCGACACCGTTATATTTAGATTTGGACATAGTTTTGTAGGACACCTCCAACGTTTCCCCCGTTTCTGGGTCTTTGGGGTCACTGGGGTCTACCTCCACCGAGGGAATCCATTTCCCGGTTCTGGGGTTCATGTAGGTTAACCCCTGCACCATCCCCTGAGTTAACAGCCGTTGGAACGGTTCATCAAAATTGAGTAAACCGCGATCGCGCAGAAATTTGGTGAAGAAGCGGGAGTACAATAGGTGCAAAATCGCATGTTCGATACCACCCACGTACTGGTCTACGGGCATCCAGTCATTAGTTTTACTGGAGTCAAACACCTGCTGGTGATTATTCGCATCAGGATAACGCAGGAAATACCAGGACGAATCAATAAACGTATCCATCGTATCCGTTTCCCGTTTCGCGGCTGTACCACAGGTGGGACAAGGCACATCCGCCCATCCCTCCACTTGGGATAAGGAGGCGACACGCCCGCCACTCATGGCTACATTCTCCGGTAATGCTACAGGCAACTCTTGCTCCGGAACCGGGACAATGCCACAATCAGGACAGTAAATTACCGGAATCGGTGCGCCCCAATAGCGTTGACGGGAAATTAACCAATCCCGCAGGCGGTACTGTACCCGCCCTTTCCCCCATCCTTTCCGTTCGGCGTATTTGACAATCTCTGCTTTGGCGGCGATGGATTCCATCCCATTAAACAAGTCAGAATTCACCACCACACCGGGTTCCGTATACGCCTGTTTCGGTTCAGCTTTCGGGTCAGCCGCATCTGCTGCTACAATCACCGTCTTGATGGGTAAATTCTGTTCCTTGGCAAATTGGAAATCTCGCACATCATGGGCGGGAACCCCCATCACCGCCCCTGTGCCATATTCATAGAGGACGTAATCGGCAATCCAGATGGGGATTTCTTCCCCAGTAAACGGGTTAATCGCCTTACCCCCAGTGGGAATACCGCGTTTCGGCTTATCCTCAGCCGTGCGTTCCAATTCGCTTTCCTGAGTCACCTCTTGAATAAAGGCATCAACCTCAGCTTTTCGGTCAGGAGTCGTAACCTTTGGGGTTAAGGGATGTTCCGGCGCTAACACGACATAGGTGACGCCATAAACCGTATCTGGGCGAGTGGTAAACACACCAATTTTTTCATCCAAGTCGATAATCGGAAACTCTAAATAAGCGCCGATGGACTTGCCAATCCAGTTGGCTTGCATCAACTTCACCCGTTCGGGCCATCCCTCCAGCTTATCTAAGTCGTTGAGTAATTGTTCGGCATAATCGGTAATTTTCAGGAACCACTGGCGCAAGAGTTTCCGTTCCACTTTCGCACCGGAACGCCAGGAACGCCCCTCACTATCCACCTGTTCATTGGCGAGTACGGTTTGGTCAATCGGGTCCCAGTTGACGGCGGCTTCTTTCTGATAAGCTAATCCGGCGTGGAGAAACTGCAAGAAAATCCACTGCGTCCACTTGTAATAATCGGGCGCACAGGTTGCCAGTTCCCGGTTCCAGTCGTAGGACAATCCTAGACGCTTTAACTCAGACTGCATCTGAGTAATATTTTGATACGTCCACTTGGCGGGATGGACACCCCGTTGAATCGCCGCATTTTCCGCAGGTAGCCCAAAGGCATCCCAACCCATAGGATGAAGGACTCGATAGCCCTGCATCCGGCTTTTGCGGGCAATGACATCGGTAATCGTATAGTTACGGACGTGACCCATGTGCAGGTTGCCCGATGGATAGGGAAACATCGACAGGGCATAGAATTTGGGCTTATCTGCCTTGTCCTGGGTTTGGTCTAGGTTTTGGTGTGACCAACTGGTTTGCCACTTTTCCTCTATCTCGGCGGGGTTATAACGCGACTCCACAAAAGAATCTCCTACAGGGTTGAACTGATCCGTTTTAACAATTTTGGCACATCATCAGGGGAGATGAGGAGTTCGTATGTAGTAAGGGCTTTAGCCCGTTACAATCCTCGGTTGACCACTGGCGTGACAGCGATAGTTCAGAAATCGACCAAAAGCGACGCGAAACTCCATCATTTCCGATTCTTGTTTGGGCGTTAGATTCACAAAAGGTTTTTTTTGTCAAATCTGCCCCTGATGAGTTGATGAAAATTGGGTGTTGAAATATGTTTGTATTTTCTCAACTTTTCCCAAGTTAGGAAAAAAAATTGACGTTATTTTAGGGCTTTGATGAGTTTTGCCCTTAAAAATGACCAAAATAAGACCAAAATACAGGATTCAATTTTCTCATACTACAACCAAAACCAACGGTAAGTCAAGCTTTGCCAGGAATTTCCGACTTGAGTCCTCAGTCCGATTATCTTGATCAATTTAAAAGTCAACGGATAAATCGAAAAGTTATAGTTATGGGATAGGTTCACGGGTGAGGATGCAACCGGACATGATACTATCCAAGTTGTATCGCCGGGATGATTTGTTTGAGCTCACGGGGTGACAAGCTAGCTGAAGTGTTAAGCTATCCTGCTTCTAGCCCATTTCTTCTCGTCACAGATAGGGTCAAAGATAGCAGTTGTTTCTGGGGGACTAGCCCCCCAGACCCTTGGAGAAAAGTTCCTCCTTATCTTCCCCCCGCGTCGGGGGGATTGAGGGGGGTGGGGGACGAGCGCCTCCCCCATACCCCCTGCGCAACGCAACGCTAGAATATATCTCATGGCTGTGGTCTTCATCTGTCAATAAGGGTGTCAATAAGGCTTCATCTTTGGAGATACTAATGTCGCTCAAAAGATGATTTTAAAAGGTTTTAGACTGCTTGCCACCCCTTCAGGTTTTTGAGTTAGGGTGAAACTTGCCAGGATTTTCGCGATCGCACCACCAGCAAACAAAGAGCGATCGCCAATCACCTGGAGCCTTAATTACCAAGGACTACCTTCCTATAACCAAAAATCAGCTAACTTGCAGCACGATTCGACCATTGACTTGACCGTTTCTGAGACGTTCAAATATATGATTAATCTCATCTAACGGTTGCTTCTCCAACGTTGGCTTTACCTTGCCTTCTGCCGCAAATTGTAAGCATTCTTGCATATCTTTGCGCGTACCGACAATCGAACCGCGAATAGTGATCCGTTTTAATACCACCTCAAAGATAGGTGTAGGAAACTCTCCTGGGGGTAGCCCAACTAAAGCACAAGTGCCACCTCGTCGCAGCGTCCCCAAGGCTTGACGAAAAGCTGCGGTAGAAACAGCCGTAACTAAAGCACCATGCGCCCCACCAATTTTCTCTTGTACCACCGTGGTGGGGTCTTCTTTGGTCACATTTACGGTCAATTCTGCCCCCAATTGCTTAGCTAACTCCAGCTTCTCATCGCTGGTGTCTAAGGCGACAACATGAAGTGCTAAAGCTTTGGCATACTGGACAGCAATGTGACCTAAACCACCAATACCAGAAATAACCACCCATTCTCCGGGTTTAGTATTAGTTTCTTTCAAACCTTTGTAGGTTGTTACCCCAGCGCAGAGAATCGGACTCGCATCAGCAAAATCAACGCCATCGGGGATAGGACTTACATAGTCAGCCGGCGCCACCATATACTCGGCATAACCCCCGTTGACGGAGTAGCCGGTATTTTCTTGATCAGGACACAGCGTTTCCCAACCCGTCCAGCAATATTCGCAATGTCCACAGGCACTATGCAGCCAAGGAACCCCGACGCGATCGCCTTCTTTATATAACGTTACGCCATCACCCACAGCGGCGACATAACCCACCCCCTCATGTCCAGGGATAAAAGGCAAGGTAGGCTTTATGGGCCAATCCCCATCCGCCGCATGTAAGTCAGTATGGCAGACACCACAGGTAACGGTACGGATGAGAACTTGTCCGGCTTGGGGTTCTGGAATCGGAACCTCTTCAATTGATAGGGGTTCGCCAAATTTATGCACCACGGCGGCTTTCATCGTCTTTGCCATAACCTTTATCCTCTCTGAATTGTCGGATTTGCTTGGCTTGATTTTATGTTCACCTTCCCTGGGATTGCACCCTCCCAGGGAGGATATATCGGGGGAGAGTTTTGACAAATCAGGATTGTTATCATCCACCTAGCTTGTTGATCCCGTAACTCCAGTTAGTGATCAAAAGAAGTCATAAGTAGGTAGGGACATGCCATGGTACATATTAATTGTAGGGACGGGTTTAGGCAGGGTAGGAGCAAGTTTAGGCATTGTAGGGGCGGGTTTAGGGACTAACGCTAATTAAGAGCTGATAACTGAACAACAAAACCCGCCCTTATTCAACCTTCGCTCAGCATGACAGATTCTACCAGAAAGCAATACCTTGAGACAAACCCTCCCCTAACCCTCCCCTTGACAAGAGGAGGGAATTCAAATTCCTAATTCAATCGCATCGCCAAATCTTAATCGTTTTATCTGCACTACCACTGACAAGAATTTGCCCATCTAAACTAATCGCCACGGCATGTACAGCAGCCGCATGACCTTTGAGGGTGCGAAGTTTCCGTCCTTTTCTAACCTGCCACAATTTAATCGTTTTGTCAGCGCTACCACTAGCAAGAATCTGTCCATCGGGACTAAATGCCACCGTCGTTACGCTATCATGATGCCCTTTTAAGGTTCGCAGTATCCGCCCACTACTGAGTTGCCAGAGTTTAATCTTTCCATCGGCACTCCCACTGGCAAGAATCTGTCCATCGGAACTAAATGCTACGCCATTTACAGTATCAGTATGACCTGTAAGTGTATGCAATTCCCGCCCTTTTTCCACCTGCCATAACTTAATCGTTTTATCGGTGCTACCACTGGCGATAATCTTGCCATCTGGACTAATAGCAACGCTATTTACTCCAGCATTATGACCTTTTAACGTGCGTATTATTTGTCCTTTCGGCATAGACCAAAGTTTAATTGTTTTATCATCGCTACCACTTGCAAGTAGCTGACCATCAGGACTAATTGTCACCGACTTAACTCCAGCAAATAGACCAGAATGACCCGTTATAGTTCGGCGTTCCTTTGCGGTACTAAGTTGCCAAAGTTTAATCGTTTTATCATTCCCCCCACTCACCAACATTTGCCCATCGGGACTAATCGCAATGGATTGAACATAGCCAAATCTGCCTGCATGTCCTTTGAGGGTTTGCTGTTCCTTTCCCGTTTGCACATCCCATAACTTAATCGTTCCATCTGTACTACCACTAACCACTGTTTCTCGATCTGGACTAATCGCAACGGCGTAGACAAAGTAAGTATGACCTTTGAGGGTATGAACACAGCGCCAGTTTTTTTGGAGTGGCTGCAAGACTACATTTTGCAACTTACTAATGCAGAAAAGCACATCTTGATACTCTCGCAAATCTTGCTGTTGCCAATACAGACTAGCGGCTTGATTAAAATCCGCGATCGCATGTCGGTGTTCGCCCAGTTGAGAATATGCCAGTCCGCGATATTTATAGGCTTTAACTAAGTCAACATCCAGCCAGATCGCTTTACTAAAATAGTCGATTGCTTGCTGATATTGACAATCCTTTGCCAGTTCCATCCCCCACTGGTAATAGGTTGTTCCATCCACATCTTGGTTAACCTCTGGCTGAGGTAACACCGGAGTGTATGACTTAAGTTGTTGGTAAGCCTCATTTATTTTTTTAAGTTCTTCTTGTCCTTTAGCTTGTCGTTGCGGATCATCAGGAAAACGATCCGGATGCCAACGTCTAGCTAATTCCCGATAAGCTTGTTTAACTTCTTCTAAAGACGCACCCGGTTGCAGTCCCAAAATTACATAATACTGATTAAGCTGATCCATGAAAATCACGAATTATCTGAATTATAAATTATAAATTCTATTTTTCCCGTTTCTTAACCCATGACAAATGACGTAGCTTGCTTCTCGCGAAAGCGAGTATGACAAATGACAACCTTATTGATATCGCCAAATCTTAATTGTGCCATCGCCACTCCCACTGATAATCATCTTTCCATCTTGACTCAATGCAATCGAATTCACATCCCTGGTATGTCCAGCTAACGTCGCCGCCACTTTACCACCATGCAAATCCCACAACTTAATTGTGGCATCAGCGCTACCACTAACCAGCATTCGTCCATTATGACTAAATTTTACAGTTCGCACCCAATCCCCATGTCCTCTGAGAGTAGCCAAGAGTTTACCATTGCCTAAATGCCATAATTTAATCGTCGTATCGCTACTACCACTGGCAAGTATTTTCCCCTGGGGGTCAATCGCCACAGAATTGACATCCCGTTCATGACCTGTAAAAGTATTTACTAATTCCCCCTTATCCAGACACCATAACTTCACCGTATTATCACTACTTCCACTCACCAAAAATTTACCATCGGGACTAAAGGAAACTGAATTAATTCCGCGTGAATGGTGGAAAGTATGGAGTAAATTACCTGTATCAAGTTGCCAGACTTTAATAATTTGGCGATCGCTACCACTAGCCAGGAATTGCCCATCAGGACTTATCGCTAAACATATCGACACTCTTGCATCGAAATAATCCGCGATCGTGCAGCTTACAAAACCGGATTGCCAATGCCATAATTCAATTTTGTCATCCACACTACCACTGGCAAGAATTTGACCGTCAGGACTAAAAGCCACCGACAACACAGGTTTTATATGTTTAATCAACGTATGCAACAGTTCCCCTGTCTGAAGATTCCACAATTTAACCGTTTTATCGAAACTTCCACTCGCCAGACATTGTTCATCGGGACTAATTGCCACTGAACAAACCGAACTTGAATGACCGATGAGAGTATGAATGCATTTCCATGTTTTTTTATGAGGAATGAATTGATTAATTGTCGGTATAGTTAACGTTTGAACTTGGGCAAAATAGCGGTGACGTATTGTCAGTGAATCAGGATTCAAGTCCTGTAAAACATCTCGCGCTTTTTGATAGCGCCGCCGGACGGGACGTTGCAACAATTTATCGAGAATTTGCTCTAATTCAGTACTCAGGGATGTAGTTAAATAATCTCGCCACACCCAATCTCCCTCATTCACACAATAAAGTTCTAGGGGATGGCGTCGAGTCAACAGATGAATACAAGTAACACCCAGACTATACAAATCACTAGCAAAAAACGCTTGACCTAACGCCTGTTCCGGTGCCGCATAGCCAGCAGAACCAATAATTGTTCCTTTGCGAGTGAGAGCAGTAATCGTGGCAAATTTAGCCGCACCAAAATCCACAAGTACCAGTTGTCCTTTCTTGGCTCCCTGGAAATTGGAGCAAGAACGACAAATCACATTGGCTGGCTTAATATCCCGATGAATAACATTATGACTGTGAATAAAATCAAGCAACGGTAGCAAACTATTGAGTAAGTCTCGAATTTGCTGTTCAGTGAAAGCACCTTGAGCGATTAACATTTGAGCTAAATCGTACCCAGGAATATATTCTTGTACCAAATACTGGCGATTATCCCGATTAAAATGGGCAAACAGTTCGGGAATTTGGGGATGGTAGCCCAAATCATCAAGACGCACAGCTTCTTGCTCAAAAAGTTCCGCCGCTTTCTGGACAGTATCGGTTCCTTGAGCTTGAGGATAAAATTGTTTGATGACACAATGCGGCTTAGACGGTTTATCCTCATCCACAGCTAAAAACGTTCTGCCAAATCCCCCCTGTCCAATCAATCGAAGCCCCCGATAACGCTCTCTCAATAGCAAATTTGACCCACAACTTTGGCAGAATCGATTACCATCGGGGTTCTCAGGCTGTAGGCATTTAGGGTTGAGACAGTAGCTCATAATTATTTGTCAGGAAACAGGGAACAGGGAATAGGCAATTCAAATTTATATCTAATTCATTGGGTGTTATCTTGCAACCAACTGGTTAAATCGGTAACATCAGTAAACGTCAGGACAGCATCGGCTAATGCTTCTAATTGCCCAGAGGGTAATTGACGCAGGCGAGTTTGCAGTTCCGGCGCGATCGCTCCGATACGACGTTCTAATAAACGTAAGATTATTCCAATTTCTCCTTCTTGTCTACCTTGTTCTAAACCTTGCTGTCTACCTTGTTCTAAACCTTGTTCTAAACCTTGTTCTAAACCTTTCAAAATAGCGCCCCGTTGATCTTCCAGAAACATCTGCTGCTTTTCTAGCGTTTCTAATTCTTGCCGGCTTAAGTTGGCTTGATTAGCAATTCCAAAGGCTTTCTGAATAGCTGCCACTTCATCCATGGTTTCCGGCACACTGTCTAAGTTGCTCGTTTGTTTCATAAAATAAATCCATTTATCGGTTAAACTCTCTAATTCATTTAATTCTTTTTGAAAATTAGGCAATTCGACAAAAACTAACTCTAGGGGATGTTCAGGATATATGAATAAATCCTGCATGTCGGCAAATGTAAATCGAGAAATGACTTTATTTCGCTGGGGAAACATTTGAAAGTCTGTAATGGTTAACGCAATGACAGAATTCAGTCTAGAGTATCCTTCTCCAGATTTAAGTTGAGTGGCAAAGGTTTTAGCAGCATTGAAGACAACTCGTTTATCAAAGGCGACGACATTTAATACTTGCATTTCAATGATAACGATTTTATTCCCAGTAATTTTCGCCTTAACGTCCAGAAAGGTATCTTTTAGACCAGGAATACTCGGCGGTAAATACGGATCAATAATTTCTAAGTCCTCGATGGTGGAATTGCCTTCGTATAGAAGCGCATTTAAAAAACTTATTAGGATGTCTTTACTGTCGGTAGAGCCGAATATTTTTTTGAAAGCAAAGTCAGTTTTTGGGTTTATGAAAGTCATATATCGCTCCTAATTTAGTTGTTAAACTATAGATTATCCTGGCAAATAACTAAACAATGAATTTACCAATTATCGAGGTTGGCTATAGATAAAAGGGGACTATAAAATATTGTATTATGTTCTCAACTTATTGACAGATAGAATCTGGATCGCGGCGCGAGGCTGACGGGACTGGAATTCAGGCGCGATCGCACTCTTCAAGCCTACGCCAGATCTTAATGGTCTTGTCGCTACTCCCACTAATCAATCGCTGTCCATCGGGACTGAAAACCACTGATGTCACCGCACCCGCATGTTCCGATAAGGTGCTAATTAACTCCCCATCCTCCAGATTCCAGAGTTTCAGGGTTTGGTCACAACTTCCACTGACTAAGGTTTTCCCATCCCGACTAAAGGCAAGACAGCGCACCTGATCAGTATGTCCTTTTAAGGTATATCTTTCCTGTCCAGTTCTCATGTCCCATAATTTAATCGTACAGTCTGCACTTCCACTCGCCAGCCATTGTCCATTGGGGCTAAATATGACCGCATAAATCCCCCCTTGATGTCCGTTGAGTGTGATCGTATCGTTGCGAACAGAGGAACGCACATCCCAGAGTTTAATCATGCCATCCCGACTCCCACTCGCCAGGATTTGTCCATCGGGACTAAAGGCTACTGTATGAACTTTGTCCCCATGTCCTTTAAAAATGCGTTTTTGGGCTAACGTATTAGCATGCCAAAGTTTAACAGTACAGTCAGCACTCCCACTGGCTAAGGTTAAACCATCGGGACTAAAGGCGACGGCGAGAAAATAGTAAAAATAGCCTTTGAGACTGCATTTTTGCTGTCCAGTACGAGTATCCCACAGCTTAATCGTATGATCCGCACTACCACTGGCTAAGGTTTGGGCGTGAGGATGAAAGGCGATGGATAAAACTGGGTGGGAATGTCCTTTAAGGATGAGGTGTTTTTGTTCAGTTTGAATATCCCACAATTGGATTGTATTGTTAATCGTGTTAGTGGCGATAATTTGCCCATCTGGGTGAAGCGTCAGCGTGGTAATTGGCGCTAAATTTCCGGTGAGGGTTTTGACACATTGCCATCGGGAAATGGTGTCGGGTAAAAGCGGTTGAATTTCTATCGTGGGAGAATTGGGGTTAATCGGTGCTAGGGTTTGGGGAGGGGTCTTTTCCCTAGTTAATTGATCCACAGTATCCTCAAGTTGTGCGATCGCACTCTGTAATTGTGCAATCTGGGATGGGAGAGATTCTAAGTTAG
>NZ_JBKHHI010000057.1:0-23180 GCF_046539235.1 Coleofasciculus sp. | reverse complement strand
AGGTGTAGAGTTAAAACCTAATCTCATGGGTAGGAAAACTGGAACAGATGCAACTGGCGTAGGATGCTTTCTCGGATTGATGTTAATGATCGGGGGGATGATTTACATTCTTGTACCTTTGTTTTTCAATCACTGCAATTATACGAAAAAGTCAGAAGGCAAAACTTATGTGGGGTCTATGAACCGCGCCCAGCAAGCTTACTATTTAACTGAACAAAGCTTTAGCAGTAACATTGATGATCTAGGTTTGGGTATTCCGACTGAAACAGAAAGCTACGCCTACTCAACTCAGATAACTGACAATGCTGCATTTAACTACGGTATATCTCGTCATGACGCAACCCCTAGTTATGTCGGTGCTGTTTTTGCTGTTCCCGCAACTGACGTTAATCCTGATCCAGTATCCGATAAGATAACTACAGTTGCTATTCTCTGTGAAACGGGTACACCGGGTTCAATTAAACCCGCAGCACCCACCTATCAAAAGGGTGAACTCGCTTGTGGTGAGGGGACAATAGATTTATCTAGATAGGAATAGCTTGGCTCAGTTAATATAGCCTTTCTTGAATGAATGAGGTACTTAGATAAGGGCGCAAGCCTTGCGCCCCTACAGTTGAATGATTCGTTAGGACTTATTCAAACATGGTTATCTTAGAAAAAACCCCCACCCAACTCAAACTCCGACATCGCCCCTATTTTATTTGGCAACTCTCTGGATGTTTGGTTGTCAGCGTTCCTTTGCTGATTATTCTGGTTAGTTTAGTCCTGCCTTGGATTATTTATATGTTAGGCTTGTATGCCTTATTCGCTTTTAATCTAGTTTTGAGTATTGTCTTACTTGTCTGTGCGGGGCGTATTTTCATCTATCACTTTGATAAAGAGACAAACAGTCTCTTGATTAAACGCCGGGGATTATTGAAAACTCAAGTCACGTTGTATCCCCTAAGCGATATTTTCCAGGTGCAACTGAAATCCACAAGCTGGAATCAGGATCAGACAAGTAACTATCAAATCGCGATTATTTTGAAATCAGGGAAACAGTTGTCTATTAAATCGGAAGGAAAAAACCTACAGCAAAAGTTGGAGATAGTCAACCTGATTCGTCGATTCCTGGATATGCCACCACAGAAACTAGCTGATTAATCTCTACTTTTATACCCTCTGCCTGATTCGTAAGTAAGTTGTTGGAAATAAACCTAAATAGAATATCACTGACTGGTAAGCTGTCATGCATTTAAATTGGGTATTAGTAGCGAGCAAGATGCAAAGCCTGCGGCATGGCTTCGCTAAACGCACTACTGGTATGATGGTGGGTTGAGCCAAGTCGAAACTAACCCGACGATAGATTAAGGATTTCGGTAAGCCAAAACTGCTTATTGAGCGTGCCATTCACCCTAAATATATTAACTTGTATCAATAATCCTCAAACCCTTACCAAGAACGAATGACAAATGACAAAGGACGAATGACAAAGGACGAATGACGAATGACGAATTGTGTATGCTAGCAATAGCACAATCATCGAGGAAAGGATCATGAGTGCAGTAACCTCAACCCCGAATCAACCCGCTTTAGCGGAATTACGAGAAGGATTACCCAATATTTGCGGGTGGGAAGAAAACATTCGGAAAGTGGTGCAACAAGACGAACCTGTATTTTTACCCACAACCAATCTGCGCCTCGAGGATATCACGTCAGGATTCGCTTGCGCCTTACACATGCACCAACCCACGGTTCCAGCAGGTGCGAATGGTGAATTGATTAACAATCTCCAATACATGTTTGAACATCCCCAGGAAGGGGATAACCACAATGCCGAACCCTTCGCCGGGTGCTACCGTCGTATGGGCGATTTTATTCCCCAACTGGTTGCTGAGGGGTGCAATCCTCGGATTATGCTGGATTATTCGGGGAATTTATTGTGGGGATTCCAGCAAATGGGGCGAGAGGATATCCTGAATAATCTTAAACGGATTACCTGCGATCGCGCTTATCAGCCTTATGTGGAATGGCTGGGAACGATGTGGAGTCATGCGGTTGTTCCCTCTACCCCAATTCCCGATATTAAACTGCATATTCAGGCATGGCAACATCATTTTGCCGCTATGTTTGGTTACGATGCGCTGAAGCGGGTGAAAGGCTTCTCGCCACCAGAGATGCATTTACCCAATCATCCTGATAGTTTGTATGAATACATCAAAGCCCTGAAAGACTGTGGCTATCGCTGGTTGATGGTGCAGGAACATTCTTTGGAAAATCTGGATGGTTCGGGATTATCGCAGGATCAGAAATATGTCCCCAATCGTTTAGTGGCTCGCAATTCCCAGGGTGAAACAATTTATATCACAATTTTGGTTAAAACACAAGGGTCAGATACCAAATTAGTGGCACAAATGCAGCCCTATTTTGAGGCAAAGGGGCGGGGTAAGCAGTCAATTGGCAATCATTCGATTCCGTCTTTAGTCACCCAAATTGCTGATGGCGAAAATGGGGGCGTGATGATGAACGAATATCCCCGTGATCTGTTTCGCATTTACCATGAAATTCGTGACCAAGGGGGCGGGAAAACGGGTGTTGTGCCGATGAATGGGACGGAGTATTTAGAGTTACTTGAAGCCGGGGGTGTTAATCCAGGTGAGTATCCTCCTTGTCAAGCCGTTGGTCAGCATAAGATTTGGCAACGAGTCGATCTAGATAATATTACACCTGATGCCGTCGCGAATGCGATCGCGGAGTTGACAGCCACCGATCATCAATTCCATGTTGATGGGGCATCATGGACAAATGATTTAAGCTGGGTCAAAGGCTATGAAAATGTCTTAGAACCGATGAATCAACTCAGTGCGGCGTTTCATCTGAAGTATGACCCATTAGTGCAGCAAGATCCATCAGTGACGCAGCGGAGTGATTATCAGCAAGCGTTATTGTACACGTTGTTACTGGAGACCAGTTGTTTTCGCTATTGGGGACAAGGAATGTGGACGGATTATGCCCGTGAACTTTACCAACGCGGTGAAGCGATTATTAAGGGTTAGTTATCTTTCTTCATTTGTTTATGTCATTTGTTTATGTCATTTGTCATTCGTCATACTCGAAGAGCGAGAAGCAAGCTACGTCATTCGTAAAGTCGGGGCGGGTTTAGTTACATCTGGGTGTAACCAAAAAGATAGTAGTGAAACCCGCCCCTACACAATCTCCCCCATCTCCCTCATCTCCCAGACGTAGCATGCTACGTCTGGAACATGGCTCCCCCAGCTCCCCTAATGTTATTGGTTCACCATTCTTGGGAATACTCAGTCCAGATTTGTCTGTGTGCTAGATAGGAGTCCAAGGATGTTGACTGCAACAGGGAATGATGCTGAAAAATCGCCGCTGATTTTAATTGCTGATGACGATCGCTTCACACGAGTGATGTTACGTCAACTGCTGGAAAAAGAGGGATATCAGGTGATCGAGGCAGAAAATGGAGAGAAATGTTTAGTGGCGTATCAGCAGTACCAGCCGGATATGGTGCTTTTGGATGCATTGATGCCGGTGATGGATGGTTTCATCTGTTGCCAAAAACTACAAGCCTTGACACAGACTCCTGAACAAAAGAGCGATCGCGCGTTGCTGGGTATCCCTGTACTAATGATTACCGGGCTTGAGGATCAAAAGTCCATTGATTCAGCATTTGCCGCTGGCGCGATCGATTATGTGACTAAACCCTTGCATGTCCCCGTCTTACTCCAGCGTATTCGTCGTCTCCTCGCCGCAAGTTGGGCAGAAAAGGCACTGCGACGCAGCGAACAACAATATCGATCCGTCGTCGAAAATGTCAAAGAAGTTATTTTTCAAATTGACCCCAATGGTAACTGGGAATTTCTCAGTCCGGCTTGGACAAAGTTGATGGGGTTTACTCTAGAAGAAACCTTAGGAACTCATTTTATTGAGTATGTTCATCCTGACGATTGCCAACTCCATCAAGAATTATGGCAATCTATCATAACCGGGAAAAAAGACTGTTTTCAACGGGAAATTCGATACGTCACCAAAACTGGAAAAACTCGTTGGCTAGAAATTCATGCCCATGCCTCACAGGTCGCTAACGGTAAAATTACGGGTCTTTCTGGTATTTTGCAAGATATCACAGAGCGTATCTATGCCGCTGCATTAGAAAAAGAAAAAATCCGGCTAGAAACGGAAATAATTGAACGCCAGCGCAGCGAGGCGATGATTCGCCAAGCCTTAGAGAAAGAGAAAGAACTGGGTGAATTGAAATCTCACATCATTACCACCATTTCCCATGAATTCCGGACTCCCCTAACCACGATTCAATCCTCTAGTGAATTATTGAAACTCTACGATAAAAAATTAACCGAGGACAAAAAGCTAAAACATTTCCAAAAAATTGGCTTGTGTGTCGAACATATTACCCAACTCCTAAATGATGTGATTCTGATTGGTCAATCGGAAGCCGGACAAATTAATTTTAATCCTATTTCCCTGGAGGTAGCAGATTTATGTCGTGACCTGATCGAGGAATTCCAAAGTAATCTAGATCCGCGATATACCCTAAACGTTTTTATGGCAGAACCTCCCATCAAAGGGTTATTCGACGAGGCTATGTTACGGAAATTATTAAATCACTTGCTCTCCAATGCTGTCAAATATTCCCCCAAAGGAGGCACGATTACTTTCCAGTTATGCTGTCACTCAGATTCTGTAACCGTCCAGATTCAAGATGAAGGAATTGGCATTCCACCAATGGATCAATCCCGATTATTTGAATCATTTTATCGGGGGAGTAATATTAGCACCATTGGCGGCACTGGATTAGGACTCGCCATTGTCAAAAAATATGTGGACTTACATCGTGGTCAAATCCAAATTGAGAGTGAAGTCGGCGTCGGCACAACCGTTACTGTTACCCTACCTATGAATCAGTAACAAAAATTGAGCAAGCAGGGAAACAAGTTTCCTCCAACTAGCGATTCATCTCACGGTCAATCAAAGATTCGACCGTGAGGTTTCTCGCCGATTATGCTAAAATTCAACATCCGACTCAAAGCAGTGAACTTATTTCTGCAAGGCATAGACTAACCGAGTGGTATTGGAAATGGGGCAACTAGACAATCAACCGGACAACGGGGAGAATCGAGAACAACAAGCTGCCGATCTCTTGCAATCCATGACCGAGAGTATTGAGGGCATAGAGACGTTGCGTCACAGTCTCATGACCCAGTTTACTCAGGAGATTCAACAGCTACAACAAGAGAAAGCCCAGTTGAGCGAGGAAATTAAAACGCTGCATGATCAACGACAGCAGCACTTGACTCAACCGCCAGCACTGACGTCTGAGATTGCCCCAACCTTTGCCAACCAATTGCAAGACTTACTCAGCCAGCAACTCCAACAACTTGCCCAGTCCTCAGAAAGACTATCCGTTGATCAGACGGTGGGAAATCATCAGCAAACTATCCAGGAATTAGTGGCTTCCTTAGATAACACGCTGAGAACTACATTTAGAACCCTGCAACAGGATCTGAATAGCTATCAAAGCTCAATGTCCCAACAGTTGAGCCAGATGTACAGTCTCCAGGAACAAGCAGAGGTGATTCTAGAGACACTGGTGAATCGACTCAAAGCTGAAATTCCTCCCCCATCCTCTACCTCTGAACCCCGTTCTCAAATTCCTCCCGCCGCCCCTAATCCTCTAACGTTACCCGCGCCGGATCAGGATGGATCTTCTCCTCGTTCTAATCAGGGCGAAATCGTCAGATCCCCTGCTGAATCACCTTTACCTGTTGTTCCACCTACCCAGCTGCAAAGACGCCCGCAAAAACAATCCACAGGGAAACGGCTGGTTGGGTTAGTGCTGGTGTTTTTATCGTTGCTAGCATTAGCATTTGAAAACGTTTTTGTCAACATTATTTTTAATGCCACAGCGATTGCGGGATTCCCAGTAGGGGCTTGGTTACCAAGCCCCTACGCTTGGTTACCAAGCCCCTACGCTTGGTTACCAAGCCCCTACGCTTGGTTACCAAGCCCCTACGGTGGTTTTTGGATGCCGACGTTAGGAAATACCTTACTGATACTCTGGTCGCGGATGTTGGTCGTTGTACCTCTGATGGCAATCTTGAGTCGGGGATTTTATCGGGGGGTGTGGCGAGATATTCAACAGGTTCTGCGATCGCGCAATTGGAGTTTATTCGGTACTCTCCTATGTAGTGGGTTTTTCCTATTCTTATCCAAAGTATTGCTGTATTGGGGATTAGGAATCATTGCGCCCGGTGTGGCTGTGATTATTTTCTTTATCTATCCCATCGTGCTATTACTCTTAAGCGATCGCTTTAATCGATGGAGTCATTTTATTCCCTTCGCGATGGTAATTGCTGGGTTTGTGCTGACGACTCTACCCAGTGGTAGTGGGGAACTGTCACAATTCGGCGTTACCCTGGCATCAGGGGCGGCGATTGCCTTTGCCCTGCATTTGATGCTAATGCAAAACTTGGCAAAACAGCTTCATCCGATGCCAATTCTGTTGCTGAACTTAGCCATCGTTCTGATATTGTCTGCCTTGGGTGTAATGATATCCTTCCCAGCATCGTGGGGTGTAGTATTTGCGCCGAGTTTAAGTTCAAATCTAGTAATTAGTGGTCTGGTTTTAGGCGGTGTTACTCTAATTAGTTATGTCTGCAACACCATGGGAATTGCCAGAAGTGGTGCAGCTAGCGCTTCGGTTTTGGGGGCTACGTTACCGATTTTAACCGCACTCTTGGCTGGGATTCTAATTCAGAGTCCATTAACGGTTCCTCAAGTCGTGGGTATGGTGCTGGTAACCTTAGGAGTAGCGGCTTTAACCATTGTGCGGTAAGCGAAGCTATCCCGTAGGGAATCGCGCCATGGGAGAAGCCGGGAAACAATGTAGAGACGTAACATGCTACGTCTGGGGGAAATGTAGAGACGGTGAATAAGGGCGGGTTTTGTTGATACGTTATTATTAACCGAGTTTTATAAGTGGCTAAACCCGCCCCTACAATATAACTTTTGAATAGCTTCCATTTGAGTCAAGGGAATCAGGATGCTATGACAATGCGATCGCGCCCTCCAGTAATTGCTAAATTCAGGGCTATCTGAGCCGCTTGTAGCACTTCCTTTGCCGTCTTACCATGTTCAGCAAAACTGGCTATCCCGGCAGAAATTGTCAGAGAACCCAAGGATTGACCGCGATAGTCTAAACTAAGTTGCTGAATACTCTGTCGCAGTTGTTCGGCGCGTCGTTGGGTGACGGCTAACGCGGCTTCTGGTAAAAGTAGGAGAAATTGTTGACCACCATAACGACAAGCAATATCAGACGCCCGAACTTGGCTGGGTAATAACAACCCAATCTCGCGCAACAGCAAATCAGCTACAGATTTGCCAAATCGCTGGTTTAACTGTTCCATCTCATCAATTTCCAATAAGATTACCCCGATCGGCTTGGGTTGACGTTGAGACTTGCGGATTTCTCGTTCAAAGCATTCTTCCAGGTAACGTCGGTTATACAGTTTCGTCAGCGGATCTCGAAACGTCTGGTTTTTCAGCGTTTCTCGCAGTTTTAAGTTGGCTAATGCCAAGCCAATATGCTTCGCCACTTTCTCCGCTAATTGTCGAGTTTGGGCAATTCGCCCCCGTTGGAGTGAACTAACGGACAACAAACCCACGGTTTCTCCATGGGCAATCATGGGAACACAAAAGGTTTCCACGGCGGGAGAATTAGCGCGAATATGCTGGCAGTTTAAACAATACTGGGTGTCATCGACCAAATTAGCCTGTCCGCGTCGTAATGCTAGGCATTCGTGAGGTGAAAAGACCGAATCGCTTGTCAAAGGGACAGAACCCCACGTCGCGATCGCCTCCAGTAAGTTTTTTGAGGAGTTCATCACAAAAATCGCCCCAATTTCATCGGGAAAAAGGTGTCGGACTAAGGGTTCAATGGTTTTACATGCCTCTTCCACCGAATAACTGGATTGAAGTGAATCAATCAATTGTTCGAGTACAGGGGTATTTAATTGGCTTTGCATGCTTATGTGTGCTTTTAAACGGTGAGAGATTATGGTGATGCCCCTGATATCGGTTCTTCTATACTGGCATTGTTATTTGTCATTCGTCTTATGTCATTCGTCCTTCGTCATTGGTCATTGGTCATTGGTCATTTAGTCGGGGCGGGTTTAGTTACATCTGGATGTAACCGAAAAGATAGTAGTGAAACCCGCCCCTACACCATCTTCCCTATCTTCCCCATCTGACACACCGAGCGTGTTACTGAGCGAAGCCGAAGTAAGTCGAGGTGTTCCTCATCTCCCTCACCTTCCCATTTACTCCGCCCCTGAAAAAATAGCGGCTTCTAGCTTCGAGAGTGCCTCTTCTAGGTTGTCATTGACAATTTGCCGATCAAATTCATCCGCCGCCTCAATCTCAGCCTTGGCGCGTTCTAGGCGTCGTGCGATCGCCTCCTCACTATCCTGACCCCGCCGACGAATGCGCTGTTCGAGTTCGGCGATATTGGGGGGTAGAATAAAAATACGCAAGGCAGTGGGAAAGGTTTGTTGAATTTGCCTTGCTCCCTCTAGTTCAATTTCTAGGAGCACAGACTCACCCCGTTGAATATGTTGTTCTACTGGTTTGCGGGGTGTACCATAATAGTTACCCGCATACTCTGCCCATTCCAATAACTCATTGGCGCTGACCATTTCCTTAAACCTATCCTGACTGACAAAATAATAATGTTGTCCCTCCACTTCACCAGGGCGGGGTTGACGGGTGGTGGTGGAAATCGATAAGTACAGTTGCGGGTGTCTAGTCAAGAGTAAACGGACTAGAGTTCCTTTCCCCACGCCACTTGGACCGGTCACTACAATAAGTCTGCCTGGTTTGATCATCGGTTACTTGTCGAATTAATTATTGTTAGTTGCTCCATCTTTGCCAATGACAAAGCGATGAGCAACCGTTTCTGGCTGAATCGCTGATAAAATGACATGGCTAGAATCGGTAATAATAACGGCTCTCGTGCGTCGCCCATAGGTTGCATCAATCAGTTGTCCGCGATCGCGAGCATCTGTAATGATACGCTTAATCGGGGCAGACTCTGGAGAAACGATTGCCACGACACGATTTGCCGAAACAATGTTACCAAAACCGATATTGATCAGTTGAATGTCCATGAAAATTTAACGGCAAAAGCCGCCTGAGGAGCGATTACGAGGGATTTGATTTCAATGTTATCTACAAAAATTTAGGCTTACAAGGCTAAATCGCACAGAAAACCCCGATTTTTGGGTTTACGCTAAAAAAGATTAGATTTGCTTTACATAAATGCGGTTACGTGTCATCGGCTATTGAGTGGATAGTTAGACGACAACGGACGCTTTCAAAGCACCAAACACCGTTACCAAGATAGCTAAGACATGCAACAGGTTGACTTTACGACCTTGACCGCCGCTTGTGCAGAGTTACAAGCTGGTTGGATACCAGGACGACTGGAAAAGGTTTATCAGCGCGATCGCTATACCATTGCTCTATGCTTACGAACACTTCAGGGTAGAGGATGGCTGACGCTGGCTTGGCATCCCCAAGCCGCACGAATTTGCTTGGCTGATCCGCCGCCTCGAATACCGGATACATTTACGTTTAGTGACCAACTGCGACATCAGTTAAATGGGTTGGCGCTAGTCGGGATTCAGTTCATTGCCCCTTGGGAAAGGGTGTTAGACTTACAATTTGCCCGCCGCCCCGGAGATCCGATTCTCTGGCATCTGTATGTGGAAATTATGGGTAAATATAGTAATGTTATTCTGACAGATGCTAAGAATATCATCGTCACCGCCGCCCATCAGGTTAGTCCCCAGCAATCGAGTGTCCGTCCGATTCAAACCGGTCAGCCTTACGAACATCCGCCAGCATTGTTGGGGGATTTACCCAGTATAAGTGAGTCCCAGGAGCGTTGGCAAGAACGAGTTAGCTTAGTTCCCGGAGCGTTAAAACGGCAATTACTGAAAAGTTACCGGGGATTAAGTCCCGCTCTGGTGCGTTCGATGATCCAAACGGCTGATTTAGATCCCAACCAATCCACAGACACGTTAAAGACAGAAGATTGGCAACGGCTATTTCAGCGTTGGCAAGAATGGCTATGGGCGCTGGAAAATTGGGGTCAAGTTGTAGGGGCGGGTTTTACGGATAACGTTTTGGAGAAAACTGATAACTTAACTAAACCCGCCCTGGTTGGGGAAGATGGGGGCGGGTTTAGTCACATCGGGGTGACAACAAACGATAATAGTCAAACCCGCCCCTACACAATCAAACCGGGTTGGACAGAGGATGGATACAATGTGCTGGGTTGGGGTGTGGTTAAACCTGCGCCTAGTGTCCAGATTTTACTGCATCATTACTATACAGACCAACTGAATCGACAAGAGTTTAGCCGACTGCATAACCAACTGACTCAGAAAGTCAACAATTTTTTAGCGCGATCGCGCTCCAAGGCGTTAGGCTTTGAACAACGGTTACAGCAATCGGAACAGGCGGATGAGTATCGTCAACAGGCTGACTTATTGATGGCGCATCTGCAAGATTGGCAACCGGGAATGAAACAAATAACAGTTCTGGACTTTGCCACCAATCAACCGTTGACGATATCCTTAGATCCCGACAAAAATGCCGTGCAAAACGCTCAAGCCCTCTATAAACGTCATCAAAAGCTGAAACGGGCGCGTCTGGCGGTTGTGCCGTTACTGCAAGAGGTGCAAGGGGAAGTGGAGTATTTAGAACAGGTTGAGGCGTCTTTGCTTCAGATTGAGCGCTACACCACGCCGGAAGATTTGCAGGCGTTACAGGAAATCCGGGAGGAGTTGATTGGGCAAGGGTATTTGGATGTTCGAGATCAACGGAGTCGGGATGTCACCGAAGCATCTGAACCGTACCGATACCGCACGCCCAGTGGGTTTGAATTGTTAATTGGTCGTAACAATCGCCAAAATGACCAGCTCACATTTCGCACGGCTGGGGATTATGACTTGTGGTTTCATACCCAAGAAATTGCTGGGAGTCATGTCTTATTACGGTTAGATCCGGGGGCGGTGGCGGATGAGGCGGATCTCCAGTTTGCGGCTGACTTAGCTGCCCATTATAGTCGAGGTCGTCAGAGTGATGTGGTGGCTGTGGTGTATACTGAGCCGAAGCATGTTTATAAGCCCAAGGGTGCTAAACCCGGAATGGCGATTTACAAGCGAGAACAGATCTTATGGGGGCGTCCTCAACAGGCTGAACACTATCTAACGGCAGATATTTCTGGATAAAAATGTAAAGTTTGATAAAAAACGTATTCTCTGTTACGATAAAAACATGAAGAAATCTTAAGCTGTGCGCTTGGGAACGGGCAGCAGATTTCCTCCAAGAACGATAACGACATCAGTAGCACAAGAAAGACCATCTGTCAAGTTGATGGTCTTTTTCAGTTATTGGTCATTTGTCATTCGTCCTTCGTCATTTGTCCTTCGTCTGATATACCGTAGGGTGGGTTGAGCGAAGTCGAAACTGGGTTGAGCGAAGTCGAAACCCACCAGCCTTAATTCAGCGCCAAGAAGAGGGCGGGTTTCGTTGTCTGGTTTAAAGTGTGTCTGTTCATTTAATCCCTAAACCCGCCCCTACGGGATCTCGGTTAACGAGAGTGCCATTTGATAAAGTTGGCGTCGGGGGAGATTGGTGAGGTGAGATAATTGACGGGCGGCTTGCGATCGCGAGAATCTTTAGTTAGCTTTTACTGTAAAGGTTGTCAGAAAACCTGAGTTAAAGTTGATGAACACGCAACTGATCAATTCACTGGTGCAAATTATTGAGTCCCTCACCCTAGAGGAACGCACCTTGCTGATTGAGCAACTCAGCAGCAAGCGAATTCAGGTTACAGCAGGCGTATGTGGTGGACAACCTCGGATTCGCAACAGGCGCATCCCCCTATGGACATTGGTAGCTTTCCGCAAGCAGGGGGCAGATGACGAGGAACTTTTGCGAAATTATCCTACACTTACTAAAAAAGACCTGATTGCTGCTTGGGGATACTACGAACAACACCCAGACGAATGCGATCGCGCTATTGCGGCTATTGATCAGGATGGGGATGCTTAAGTTTTACTCTAAGGTAACGATAGTGCCATTTGGTAAAGTTGGCGTCGCGGCAGATTGGTGAGGTGAGATAATTGACGGGCGGCTTGCGATCGCGAAAGTCCTTGGTTAATCAGTTGGCTGAGTTCAGCTTTGAGGGCGGCTTCAGAAAGGACGGGGGTTTCAGGGGGTGCGCCAGCGAGGACGAGGGTAAATTCTCCTTTGGGTTCACGATCACTGTAGTATGCGATCGCGTCTTCAATTGTGCCTCGCCAAAACTGTTCGTGTAACTTAGTTAATTCCCGCGCCAAGACGATTTGACGGGAGGGACTAAAGATAGTGGCGAAATCTTCCAGGGTTTGCTGGAGGCGGTAGGGCGATTCGTAAAAAATTAAGGTTCTCGATTCAGCCGCTAACACCTCTAACCTTTGTTGGCGTTCTTGTCCACTGGCGGGTAAAAAGCCTTCAAACACAAATCGATCAGTAGGAAGTCCAGAGGCGCTGAGGGCGGTGATTCCCGCCGTGGCACCGGGGATGGGGATCACTGTAATTCCGGCTTCTATTGCCCCCTGGACGAGTTCATAACCGGGGTCAGATATACTAGGCATTCCCGCATCTGTAACCAGGGCGATAGTTTTTCCCGCCGTTAACTGATTTAGCAATTCGGGTAGGCGCTGCTGGCGATTGTGCTGGTGGTAACTGATTTGGTTGGTTTTAATTTGAAAATGTTGCAACAGTTTTCCCGTGTGGCGGGTATCTTCGGCGGCGATAATATCGACCGTTTGTAAGATGCGTATCGCCCGGAAGGTCATATCTTCTAGGTTGCCAATTGGCGTCCCGACAACATACAGTGTCCCCATTTGTCTAATGTAATACCTGCTGACTTTGTTACTCTAGCTTTTTTTGGGCGCGGGATGCTTATATCTTCGGACTTACGCCAATTTTAATTATGATGTCCTCACCGTCTACAACCCAAGGCAAGGCATAATAGCAGTAGCGTTTATCTGCTCAACCTTCTTTCTTTTATAAGTCCTTAGCTAAGGAATCTGATTATGCATATAGCAACAGAAAATTCAATCCAATTGAAGTAAAGGGCGACCCGAGCAATTTAAATGGACACAGTTGTTGATTTGTGCAAGCGGGTCGCCCCTACATGAGAATTAACACGAAGCTTATAGTTAAGTGAATTTAGGGGGAAGGGCGCACGTCTGTGCGCCCCTACCTTATCGCTGAATTTGAGCGAAGATTTCGTCTAATATCTCTTGCGCCCCTTGCTGACGTAATAGTTGAGCCAATTCAACCCCTAAGGCTTCCGCCTCAGTCACCTCCCCGGTCACGGTATCTTTAATTAAGCTTGTCCCATCTAAACGGGCTACCATACCTGTAAGGATTAGGCTATTTCCTTTAATCTCTGTATTTACGCCAATGGGGACTTGACAACCGCCTTCGAGTTCCCGTAAAAATGCCCGTTCTGCATAACACCGTTGTGCGGTTGGTGAATGTTCAATGGCTTTGAGTACGTCCAAGATTTCTGAATCATCCCCCCGACATTCTATGCCCAACGCCCCTTGTCCCACAGCATGAAGGGAAATCTCCGAGGGTATAACTTGGTGGATGCGATCGCTCATACCCAATCGTTTTAACCCGGCGGCGGCTAAAATCAAAGCGTCAAACTCTCCAGCATCCAGTTTTCCGAGTCGGGTATTCAGGTTTCCGCGAATATCTTTAAACGTGAAATGGGGGAAATGGTAGCGCAATTGTGCCAAACGCCGCAGGGATGAGGTACCAATCACCGCACCTTCGGGAAGCGTATCCAGTTGCTTACCTTGGTGCTTGGCGTGAAGTACCAATGCGTCGGCGGGGTTTTCTCGTTCCGTCACACACCCCAAGACTAATCCTTCTGGTAACGCGGTGGGCAAATCCTTGAGGGAATGCACAGCTAAATCAATCTCCTGATTCAGCATCCCTACTTCCAATTCCTTGGTAAAGAGTCCCTTATCACCAATCTTGGAGAGTGCCACATCCAAGATTTTATCCCCGTGGGTACTCATGGTCTGGACTTCAAAGTCCCGATCCGGGTAGTGTTTTTGTAGTTGTTCCTGTACCCAATAGGTTTGCACCAAAGCCAATTGGCTTTTGCGGGAACCGATACGAATCGTGCGAGCAGGACTGGTAACAGTGGAGGACATAGAGCGATCGCGTCAAACAAATATAAAGAGTCACCTACTCTAGACTACCGCAGTTTGGTCATTCGTTCTTTGTCCTTTGTCACTCTTCCCTATTCGCTGTTCTCCGTTCCCCATTCCCTGTTCCCTCGTCATTACCAATAAAGATAGGAATGAAAAACTATGATCGATGAAGGTTACGTTAAGTATCAATGCCATTGGATTGAGACAAAACCACTTCCCTATAAACAGATTGCCGAACTTAATCAATGGCGCGATAAGCTCTATCAATTGAACCTAATCGGTATGTATGAAAATGGGATTGGTTTTGGTAATCTCAGTATTCGTTATACGCCCTCTGGTGAGTTGATCATCTCTGGCACAAAGACAGGCAGTCTTTCCAGATTAACAGAACATCACTATACTATTGTCACCGATTTTGATTTAGACCAGAATTCTTTAACCTGCACCGGACCCATCCAAGCCTCATCGGAAGCGTTAACTCATGCCACTCTCTATGCGGCAAATCCGACAATTAATGCAATTATTCACGTTCATAATCTCTCCCTGTGGCAGCAGTTAATCAACCAAGTCCCCACCACCGCCCAAGATTGTCCCTACGGCACCCCGGAAATGGCACGAGAAATTCTGCGATTATTTGACCAAGAGAATCTGATGGCAAAAAAGATTCTGGTAATGGCGGGACATGAAGAAGGAATTATTACTTTTGGCGAAACCTTAGATGAAGCGGGTAGTCTGCTTTTGCATTACTACAATAAGTAGTCGGACTACAATTGAAAAGTCATCAGTTCAGTCATAATTAATAATCAATAATTAATTAGCATACCCTCGAACGCAGTGAAGGGTCAATTGTAGGGGCGGGTTTAGCCATAATTGTAGGGGCGGGTTTAGCCACTAACTTACCTTGTCACTGATAAATGAACAACAAAACCCGCCCTCCCCACCGATAAATGAACAACAAAACCCGCCCTGATTCAGGTAGGCGCGGGCATGAGACACTCATATCGTTGTAAGTTGGGAAAACGGCAGGAAACCTAACATAATCTAGGGCTAAAGCCCTTACTACGAACCTGCATAAGCCCAACTCGACTAGAGATATAACGCAGTAGCCTCCACTCGCCACGAATTTACTACCCTCTACAGCAGCTTTCTTTGGTGAGTGCGATTGGGCTTGAGACAATCAAGGCTGCTGTTCTAGAAAAGACAATGAACAGTTCTATAAACATTGTACGGTATATCAAACCATCTCATTTATTTCTCGCTGCTTATGGGATGTCGATATCCCTCACGATTTGGGCAATCCAATCCGATTCCTACACTGTTTTTATTGCCTTGATTTGCGTCATCGCCTCCATTATTGGTGCAAATTTAGCCCATCGTTGGGTTATGCAGGGCGTTACCTTGGATACTATCGATAACGCCCTGAAACATCATCAGCGACTGGTTTATATTATTTTATTTGGGATGGGTGCGATCGCGACGAGTTTTGCTTCACTGATTCTCATACAAGGTGTTAAGGTTACAGATTTAGCCATTTTTGCCACAAATCTGCGATTACCCCATTGGATTCCGACAATTATTTTGCTTTATATTGCAGAATACCTGAACCTTGTCATCCTCGGATTAGGATGTTTTGCTTTAGGATTGGTTGTGTTTTTCGTAGGATTTGGTCGAGGAACCTCTCAACCTCTACCTTTGTTAATGGCTACCGTTATCGGAATGATACTACCATTAGCCATATTTAGCCATCATTTACTCCCGATCACGGGGATGTTAGGCGAACCTCTCTATGGGCGTCAGGTGAAAACCTTTGACCAAATGAAGGGATATTGGACTGGTGATGCTGTGTTTGTCACCAATCCCAAAGCCCAACTATTGCATAACCCCAACTCAGTGGGAGATATACCGGAGTAGACTCCACTCGCCACGGATTTACTACCCCATACAGCAGCTTTCTTTGGTGAGTGCGATCGCGCTCTATAGCCATCCTATTCGAGTTGGGAGTTAGATTCCCCACAAGTCGGGATTCTCAGCCTGACGAATCCGGGTTAATTCCTATAGGTAACCTACTCAAATATTACACCATTATGTACTAAAGTAACGGAGAGTGGGTAAAAAAATCCCAGGCTGAAACGCTTCCAAATTTTGGGTTCAAAACAATCAAAGCTGCTGTTGTCGAAACAACGATGAACAGTCTATTCAAACTTCCGCTTAAACCGCATATCACATTGTCTCAACTTTTCCTCGCAGCTTATATTCTAGGGGTTTCCCTAACCCTTTGGGCAATGCGATCGCACTATCTCATCCTATTTATTACCCTGTTTTGCCTGATTCCTCTCAGTAGCGGTGCAATTGTGGGAAACCGTTTAGCCGCCCAAATCACTCTCTCTAACAACCCAAAGAATTACCGCCGCAAGATTAATCGCATATTTCTCGCGATCGCGGCAATTGCAATGTTGATTATTCTCGGCGTACAATTCAATATTTACCGCATTCTACCCTTAATTGTTCGCTTATATCTCGGTGCTTATCATCAGCCCATTATCCTGGCGTTGGGATGCTTAACGTTAGGGCTAGTCGTATCAATTGAGTTGTCCGAACAACGTTCTCGCCGACAGTTACGTCTGCTGGTGGGAGTCGTTGTAGGAATGATGCTACCCTTGATGATTATTCTGTATTACACATTACCCATTACGGGGATGGCAAGTGAACCATTAGTGATTGAAGGAGTTGTTCTCCAAACCACGTCTCACACTTGCGCCCCAGCTAGTATCGCTACACTCGCCCGATTGGTGGGATTAGATCCAAATTTATCAGAACGGGATGTGGTTAAACTCACCCATACGACGCGAAAAGGGACTTACTCATTAAGTACAATTCGGGCAATGAAAAAGCTGGGTTTAGCGCCGAACTATCAATGGGGTTTAACGATTGATGATTTAATTGCGGTGGATCAACCGGCTGTACTGACCGTCAAAGAACCTGTAGATGGCGTAATATTTAACCATGCCGTCGCCCTATTATCTATTAATACACAATCCCAAACAGTAACCATTGGTAATCCGCTTTACGGGCGTCAAATCCTAACATTTGATCAGATGAAAGGCTATTGGATAGGTCAAGCTATATTTGTTACCTATCCACCCAAGCTAAAACACACCTTTTAAGATGGCGATCTGTGAGTAGGTTGGGTTTCGACTTCGCCATGACCCAACAGAGTATTAGCTTATGTTGGTCTCGTTCCTCGACCCAACCTACCTCTGAACAAGAATTGTAGTCGGTTTTAACCGACTTAAGCTATAAGCCAAGAACTTGAGTTCTTGGCGGCTGAGTTGGACTGGCATAATAAATTAGAATATCTTAACAATCGACTTGCGAATAAACCTATTCAATTTCCAATTGATCGAACATAATAAGTATCAGAGCTAACTTGTTTTATTGGGAAATCCGGCAGCACGTTCCCATCTTCTTCTTCTCCAATCCCTAATCCGGTATAGGTAAGAGTACGGTGAACACACTCCCTTGATTAACTTGCTAGAAAAGAATTATTATCAATTAATGACTGTCACGAGTCGTCGCTAATGAAAAATCCACATCTAGGATCAAGCATGAAACCATGGACTCGCCGCCAGATACTGAAGTGGGGATTAATCGGCGCTGGAGTGACGAGTGCCGCGATCGCAGGACAAACCTGGATAGGACGTTCCACCTCTAGAGTACGCATTCCTGAGCTTCCAGAGACAACAACGGATCATTTTAACCCCATGTCCGTGTTGCGAGACTTTGACTCTGGCACAATTAAACAGGAAAATGGACGCACAATTCGCGAATTTGAAATTGTTGCTAAAAATTCTACTCTCCAACTGAATAGTGCTGTTTCCTTTGTAAGCTGGAACTTTAACGATCGCGTTCCCGGACCCACCCTCCGCGCCACCGAGGGCGATCGCATCCGGGTTATTTTCCACAATCAAGGCGGACATTCCCACAGCATCCACTTTCATGGCACTCACCCGTCAGAAATGGATGGGGTGAAACCGATACGCCATGGTAAGCAAACCATTTACGAATTCGACGCTAAACCCTCTGGTGTCCACCTCTATCATTGTCACATTGCCCCTGTAACTCGCCATATCAGCAAAGGACTTTATGGGATGTTCGTTGTTGATCCTCGTCAAAAACGCCCTCCCCCTGATGAAATGGTTCTGGTGATGGGCGGATATGACATCAACAATGATAATCAGAATGAACTCTACGCCTTTAATGGTATCCCTGACTACTATTTAGATCACCCCATCCCGATCTATCAAAACCAACTCGTTCGCCTGTATCTGCTAAATATGATTGAATTCGATGTAGCGGCGACGTTTCATATTCATGCCAATCTGTTCCAGGTTTATCCCACCGGGCGCACCCTTACTCCCACTCTGGAAACAGATGTGATTACTATGGGGACGGCTGAACGGCATATCCTGGAATTTTCCTACTCCTACCCCGGTGAGTATATGTTCCATCCTCACCAAGATGCGATCGCCGAAAATGGTTGTATGGGTATGTTTAAGGTGATTCCCTTGTGAGTTATCGTTGTTTTTTTATATTTTATTGCTATAAATATCAATAGGTATAAGCTAAGAACGGTTCACTTAGACGCTGTTATCGCAAAAGTGTTTAACCCTGTCATCGGTTCGTTTTTTGTCGATCACGGATGCCGCGAATGGCAAAATCGCCGAGACGATTGAATATCAAGATGCGCTTTTCCAAGTAACGCAAAATTTTACGCTTGGAGCTTGCTGTCTAGCTATAATTAAAGGTGTTATGTAGTAGAGAAAAGACTTTGATAAAAAACTCTGCGAATGCAATCCTATTTTTAGGATTCTCTCTCTGTGCTATTTTGGGAGGATGTAATTTTGTCAGTGTTCGTGGTGCTGATACTCCTGAGCGAGTAGTTGAGCAATACATTCTGGGCTTAGAACAACAGAAAGAAAATGTAATACTTCAACTGATTCCAAAAGAATATGTAGCTGAACAAGCTGTAGAGGACAAAATTTCCCAGTTCGGGGGTCACGAAGTAGAGGAATATAGCGTTGTCTACAACGAGATAAAACCCGTTTTTTTGATAGCCGAAATCAAAGGAAGTTACGTCAGTAATGACCAAGGACTAGAAAATTTTGAAGATCAAGTAACAATTGCCTATCGAGGCGCAGGTACACTACTGTCAAAAAAAGCTAACTGGTATCTTTTACTAGGAGATGGTCAGGTTCCTAGTCCTGATGTTTCTCCAGCGGAACCGCAAGATACTCCACCTAAATAACTACCCTGGCAACGGCGGAACGGCATATTTGGCAATTTTCCTACCCCTACCCCGGTGAGTATATGTTCCATCCCCACCAAGACGCGATCGCGGAAAATGGCTGTATGGGTATGTTTGACGTGATCCCCTCATGATCGAACGTTATTTTTTTCTCACTTATTGCAAAATACTATCAATAGCTGTAGACTAAGAACCGTCTACTCAGTTATTGCCAAAAATTCTTAACAATGTCATCGGTTCGTTTTCTATCCCTCACGGGTGCAGCCGCGACTCTAATCGCCCTGACAAGCTGTGGCAACCCACAAACTTCTACTCCGACAACGCCAGAGGCTAACGGTTCACCCGCAACGACTAGCCAAACTACGGCGTCACCCTCCACCGCCACGGATCAGCCGCAGGATATTGACTATATGACCACGTTAGGCTTAATGAAAGGGCATCTCTTGATAGCAAAGGAACTCCTAGATCAAGGAAAACCTGACCAAGCCGAACCCCATATTGGTCACCCGATTGAAGAACTCTATGTTGATGTAGAAACTCAGTTATCCGAACGCAATGTCAAAGACTTTAAACCCACACTAAACACATTGCATGATTTCGTTAAATCCAAACCCAATGCGCCGGAGATAAACACAGAATATAAAGCGGCGATGCAAGAGATTGATCAAGCAATTGAGGTATTACCCGCTTCTGAGCGTCAGTCTCCTGATTTTATCCTCAGTGTGATTAACCGAATGCTCAGTACCGTCGAGGAAGAATACAACGCCGCGATCGCCAATGACAAAATCGTGGAGACGATTGAATACCAAGACTCACGGGGATTTATCCTCTATGCCAACACCCTTTATCAAGACATTGCCGAGCAAGTGAGTCAGGAACATCCCGATGCGGCTCAAACCCTAGAATCAAGCCTGAACGAACTCCAGAACGCCGTACCCAGTGCAACTCCTCCAGCAACGCCAGTTATGACACCAGAGGAGGTATCCACCCTCATTCAAACTATTCAAAAAACCAGTCAAACCATCTCCTCGTCCCCATCTTAAGTAGAATGTCACAGACTTAAGGCTGGTAGTCTATCAAGGGTTTGGATATAAACTTAACGATATTAAGTTAGGGAAATAGCTCTCCAGCCCTGACAAATGACGAATGACGTAGCTTGCTTCTCAAGGGCAGCGAGTATGACAAATGACGTAGCTTGCTTCTCGCTTGCGCGAGTATGACAAATAACGAATGACGAATTTTTGAATGCGTGAAGTCTTAACGGCAAACTCCCTCAAGTTAGCCCTCAACCGGAGAAATTTGCGGATGACTCCTCAAAGAGAAACGATTCTGCAAGTGTTTCAAGAACTACCCCCAGGTGAGCATCTTAGTGTCGAAGAGTTGCATAATTGGTTAGAGGGTCAAGGAAAAAATGTCAGCCTGTCCACCGTCTACAGAACCGTTAAGTTAATGGTTCGCATCGGTGTGCTGCGAGAACTGGAACTGGCAGAAGGACATAAGCATTATGAGTTAAATTATTCGGGTTTAAAACACCATCATCATCTTGTCTGTCTCCAGTGTCACCAAACGATTGAGTTCAAAGATTCGTCAATTTTAAAGATTAGTCAACAACAAGCGAGGGATGAAAACGTTGAACTGCTTGACTGTCAGCTTACCCTGCATGCGGTCTGCTTAGAAGCGGTACGGCAAGGGTGGCCCCTTTTGTTGCCCAGAAACTGGTCATGTCCCCGGTACGGGGATTGACGGAATACCACTTTGTTTTGATAATGACAATCATTATTTTGATTAAGTCCAGAGAAAATCAATTCCCAACTATTAGGTCATAGGTGTGAGGACATGAAACAATCCAGTCTACTGTGGAACTATGGAGTAGTGAGCCCGACAATATTGGCGGCAATACTTGGCGTGGGAGTTAGTGCGATCGCCACAGAAGTGGATTCGGCTCAAACAACAGCATCCATAGCCGTTCCAGCCAATCCAGACAACGAAACCTTTGCTCCACCAACACTGATCGCCCAACTTCCTAATCAGAGTGGCGATTCCAGCGATGAGATTTTGGAGCAAATTAACCACTACAGCAACGAGACGAACGCTTTAGATCAAGTGACTAATGTCTCTCAGTTACGGGATGTATCGCCTGGAGACTGGGCGTATGAAGCCTTGCGATCGCTAGTTGAACGCTATGGTTGTATTGCTGGATATCCCGATGGCACCTACCGGGGGAACCGTGCTATGACTCGTTATGAATTTGCCGCCGGCTTAAATGCCTGTTTGCAGCAAATTGAACGCTTAATTGCGGGGACTGACGGTGTTGACGAAGGTGACTTAGAAACCTTGCAACGGTTAATTCAAGAATTTGAAGCCGAACTCGCCACCTTAGGAGCGCGGGTAGATAATTTAGAGGGACGAGTCGCCTTCTTAGAGGATAATCAGTTTTCAACAACTACCAAACTATCCGGTGAAGTCATCTTTGGTTTGGCGGGTGTAGCTGCGGGAGAGGATGCCAATGGAAATGATATCGATAATGTAACCATTTTTGGTCATCGCACCCGTCTGGAATTAAATACCAGTTTCACTGGGGAAGATGTACTCAGAACCAGACTACAAGCTGAAGGTTTAGGTTCTCTAACCGAACAGACAATTACACCTGAAGGCGATCTTTTCTTTGCTGGTGCAACCGATAGTGATGTCGTGATTGATGCGTTACTCTATGATTTTCCCCTTGGTGAAAATACCCGGGTGGTTATTGACGCCAATGCAGGTGCATCTGATGACTTTGCCAGCACGGTTAATCCTTTTCTGGATGGTGATGGGGCTAGTGGAGCACTTTCTCGCTTTGGGACAAGGCATTCCATCTATTATTATCTGGATGGTGCAGGTATCGGGATTAATCACGCATTCGGTGACAAGCTAGAACTCAGTGTCGGCTATTTAGCGAGTGAGGCGGCTGATCCCGGTGAGGATAATGGCATATTCAATGGTCCTTATGGGGCGCTTGCCCAGATTTTGTTTAAGCCGACCGATAAACTGGATATTGGATTAACCTATATCCATGCTTACAATCGAGACACTGATACTGGCAGCCGACGTTCCAATTTTCGCAGTTTTACCGAAGATGAAGATGTGCTTGGTAATGCCGTTCCCACGTCTAGCAATTCTTATGGTGTAGAGGTATCATGGCGGTTAAGCGATCGCTTTGCCCTGGGCGGTTGGGCAGGCTACACTAAAACCACAACCCTTTCGACCCTGGGTGGACAAATTGATCGCGGTGACTTGGATATTTGGAATTGGGCGGTTAGCTTAGCCTTTCCAGATTTAGGCAAAGAAGGGAGTGTCGCTGGAATTTTGGTGGGGATGGAACCTAAAGTTACGGATTCTAGCGTTAATCTTCCAGGATTCAGTACCGAGGATGATGATACGTCTCTCCACATTGAGGCATTTTATCAGTATCAGTTAACTGATAACATTGCCATCACACCGGGAATTATCTGGCTCACTGCACCTGATCACGATAGTGATAATAAGGACATTGTAATCGGGGCTATCCGCACCACCTTTAGCTTTTAACC
>NZ_JBKHHI010000056.1:0-23417 GCF_046539235.1 Coleofasciculus sp. | reverse complement strand
GTCATTCGTCAGAGTTCAACAACCTTTATTCTCTCCAGGTAGTTGAAACTATTGCCTATTGCCTATTCCCTATTCCCTCTCCCCACCACAAGACTTATTCAGCAGCCCCTAATCAATGATTTCTGTGACTTGAACATTGATTTGCCCTTCTGCTAATTGAATCTGTAATTCTTCTCCAGGAACGAGACTCGCCGCGTTGCGAGCAATTGTTCCTTGTTCAGTCCGCACCACTGCATACCCTCGTTTTAAAACATTGGTCGGGTCAAGGGTGGCTAACTTTTGCCCCAGAAATTGGCAATGTTGAGTGGCTTGACTTATACGCCAAGATGTGGTTTTAACTAATCGCTGTCGCTGCTGCGCGATCGCATGTTGTTCCTGCTGTAGCTGTCGGTTAAGGGGTAAGCGTTGGAGACGATTTCTGAGTTGGTGTAATTGGTTGCGGCAGGTATCCCAATGATGAGTTACTGCCTCATGTAACGCCTCCTGACGCTGCTGATGTTCCCTAATCAGTGTCGCCAATTCTGGTACGGCTCGTTCAGCAGCGGCTGTGGGTGTATGAGCGCAAAAATCAGCCACTAAATCTGCCAAAGATTCATCCCGTTGATGACCAATTCCCGTTAATACTGGAATTGAACAGTTCGCGATCGCTCTCACCACTCGCTCATCATCAAAGCCAACCAAATCCTCCGATGCGCCACCCCCTCGCGACAGAATCACCAACTCAGCCCTCCCGTCTCGCTCAACTCGCTCAATCGCTTTGATTATGGATTCGGGTGCCAAATCCCCTTGCACTTGTGCCGGAGAAAACAACACCGATAACCCCGGATACCGTTGTCGCAGGGTGCGGCGAATATCTCCCCAAGCGGCGGCTTGCGGTGAAGTAACGACTGCGATCGTTTGCGGATGTGTTGGCAAAGGGCGTTTGTTTTGGGCATCAAATAATCCTTCCGCCGCCAATCGTTGGCGCAGTTGATTGTAGCGCAGTGCCTGTAACCCTTCTCCTCCGGGCAACGCCTGCCAAACCATAAGCTGATATTGTCCCCGTTGCGGATAAATCCGGATACTGCCTAATGCAATCAACTGTTCTCCAGATTGAGGAAGTTGCACCAGCTTACTTAGCACAGAGTTCCACACCACGCACTGAATCGATGCCTTACCCTCTAAATCTCGCAGGGTAAAAAACATACCACTCCGATGGCGGTTGGCACTAGAGACTTCTCCAATTACCCAAATCTTCTGGAGTTGGGTATCCTGCTCTAACAGATCCTGAATGTAGTCGGTTAATCCTGCCACCGAAAGGGTTGCTTCTGGGTTATTTGTCATTTGTCCTTTGTCCTTTGTCATTTGTTGATTGTTCATGGTTCATGGTTCATTGTTCATGGTTCATGGTTCATGGTTCATTGACAAAATTCTTCTCTCCCCTATCTTCCCTATCTTCCCTATCTCCCCTATCTTCCCTATCTTCCCTATATTCCCTATCTTCCCTATCTCCCCTATCTCCCCTATCTTCCCTATCTCCCCATCTTCCCAGACGTAGCATGCTACGTCTCTACATGGCTTCCCCAGCTCCCCCAGCTCCTCCGCACCCCTACCCCCACCAAATCCTCGAACTTGTCGATTGACCTAACAATGCTATAGTAGTACCTGTGTTCTATATTGGGGGAGGGAAAATGCTGTCAAATGTTTCTCTCCAGCCCAAGACTTGGGATCAAAACACAGTAATAGTTCGGCAAGATTATGGCGTTGATGAACGATGTCTTAGCATTGACAAATTAGCATTTCCGTGATTTAGTCCCAAAAATCAGGTTCTTTTAATCTTGCAGGCAGTCGGCGTTAAAATAGAGCCAACTTTCTGCACTAATTCTCAGTCCATTTCAATAACAGTTCTTGAGGCATCCATGGCTACCCAAATCACCAACAGTCCCGAAAAGGAAAAAGCCCTGAACTTGGTACTCAACCAGATTGAGCGTACCTTTGGCAAAGGTTCGATTATGCGTTTGGGAGATGCCACCCGAATGAAGGTGGAAACCATCTCCAGTGGTGCAATTACTCTAGATTTAGCCTTGGGTGGTGGCTTGCCCAGAGGACGGATTATCGAGATTTACGGACCAGAAAGTTCTGGAAAGACGACTCTCGCCTTGCACGCCGTCGCAGAAGTGCAAAAGTCCGGTGGAGTAGCCGCCTTTGTCGATGCTGAACATGCCCTCGACCCCACCTATTCATCAGCGTTAGGGGTTGACATTGCCAACCTTTTAGTATCTCAACCGGATAGTGGTGAATCTGCTCTGGAAATCGTCGATCAACTTGTGCGATCGGCGGCTGTGGATATTGTTGTGATTGACTCGGTAGCCGCCTTGGTGCCTCGTGCAGAAATTGAAGGTGAAATGGGCGATACCCAAGTGGGATTGCAGGCGCGTCTGATGAGTAAGGCGCTACGCAAAATTGCTGGGAATATTGGCAAATCGGGCTGCACCGTCATTTTCCTGAATCAGTTGCGACAAAAAATTGGTATCACCTACGGCTCTCCAGAAGTCACAACAGGCGGTAATGCGCTTAAGTTCTATTGTTCAGTCCGCTTAGATATTCGCCGGATTCAAACGCTTAAGAAAGCCAGCGAAGGGGAATATGGAATTCGCGCTAAGGTCAAGGTAGCAAAAAATAAAGTTGCGCCACCCTTCCGAATTGCTGAGTTTGACATTATCTTTGGACAAGGGATTTCCCGGTTAGGATGTCTGGTTGACTTGGCTGAACAAACAGGAGTGATTAACCGCAAGGGAGCTTGGTATAGCTACAACGGCGATAATATTGCCCAAGGTCGTGATAATAGTGTCAGGTATATTGAAGAGAATCCTGAAATTGCTGCGACTATTGAACAACAAGTGCGCGAACAGCTTGATATGGGAGCTATGGTGTCAGCGAATTCCATCAACCCAGATGAAAGCGAGGAGCAAGAGGAAGAACAAGAAAATTTTGAGGAAGATTAAGCTGAATCCTCAAAACCTTGATCAAGGGTGCGTTAGCTTCGGTAACGCACCCTGCTGGTGTGACACAGCTAAAATTGTGGATTAGATTCTACCATTGGATAGGGCGCACGTCTATGCGCCCCTACTGTTTCTGGGTGTAATTCTAATTGATCAAATAAGGTGTGCCATGCCACTACTGGTGTGGCACAGCTAAAATGAACGTCTCGCTCGTACTCCAATCTTTCCTGTTCTCTATTCCCTATTCCCTGTTCCCCGTTTCCTATCCTGATCACAACATGTATTCAGCAAGCCCTACTTAGTTTACGGATTGGGAATTTGCCGACTGAAAAATCGGTCTAAAATTTCTGCGCGTTGAAGGGAATTTAATTTAGGTAAAGCAGGTTCTCCAGATAACTCTTCTAACTTTGATAGTTCTTGCAAAAATTGTGATGTCCCTTTGTGATAGTCCCCTTCAGAGCCTTTGACTTTTGCAGGTAATTCCAAATCTTCATCTGGGGCGTTTCGTTTTGAGGATGAGGAGGCTTCTACAGAGGAAGACACTTTGGAGGCTTTCAGTTTCGCGATAATTTCTGGGGAGGTGGGGTTGAGCTTTTGGGTGTCGTTGCAGAGGAAAAAGTAAAACGCCAGGGTGCTGAGTCGAATGCAATCACCATCTTTAAGCGATATATGCCCGTGGACAGGTTCACCGTTGACATAGGTGCCATTCGTGCTTTTAAAATCGACTAGGTAATATCCTTTGCTTGGCAGATAGTAAATCGCCGCATGATGACGGGATAAGTGGGGATCTGGAATCGATATCGCCAATTGGCGATCGCGACCGATAGTCCAAATTCCCTGAGGTTGAAACAGGGTTTGGGTTTTCCCCTCTACCAGATTGGTCATCAGACAAGGTCGCTGACTTTGAACGATACCCGTGACAAAGCGAACTGTTCGACTCGAGAACGTTTTATGACCCGTTTTCTCAAGCTGGAGGATTTCATCGAGTAAACCTCGATGATACTCGTAGAGCTTCAGGAAAACCTGGTATAGACCCAATCGTTGTTCGATTTCCATAAAACGAGCCGACAATTCCTAAACAACCTAATACCCATTGATGGGAACTTTAACATTCGGATTGGTCTATTGTTTCGGATGAACTCTACAGCGTTAGAAATTTTACCTGGAGATTAAAAGAGGCAGGTTGGCTGTTGCCTAATTCAGATATCTGTCGAGTTCAAGCCAATCTTAACCTATGGCTTACGCTCTGCCCGTTGTTCTAGGCGAAATAGCCAAATCATGAGGGCGACGATGCCAACTTGTAGCGCCAGATTGGGAAATGCTGTCCCCACTTCTCGACCTGCAATTAACTGTGCCAGGAAAACAAGTCCTCCAATAAAGCCAGAGGCAGCAAATGCCCCATAGATAAATTTTCTCAGACCTCGGTAGGGCGCTTTTGCCTCAGCTTTCAGTCGAGCGTATTTTTCCGGACTCATCTGTCGGGATTTGAGGTTCGACTGGGGCTGGCGATTGTTTGGGGTTGAATGGGTCATGAGTTTCGTTGATCGTACCTCTCTAGCTTAATGGTGACATGCCTATCCCCACCTTGGGCGGTGAATTATGCCAAACCTTGCTTTAATATAAAAAAATGTATCTTTGGAGTAACCTGCTCACAGGGTTCATGCCATAGAAGGAAAAAGATGCAGTTACTTGTGCCAAAGCTTGCTATAGTAGTCAAGTGATGCCGGTGTAGCTCAGTGGTAGAGCATTCGATTCGTAATCGAACGGTCAGCGGTTCAAATCCGCTCATCGGCTTAAAACCAGCGCCCAAAGGAAACACCACTCCTCCGGATTTGCCCACACCCTAAACCCTGACTACATTTCACCTGGCTACACCTTTAGGTGATTGGGTATGATGGCTCAAATGAGTTGTACGCTAATCATTCCAAGGTGCTGACCACTTGTGCTAATTCTTCGACCATCGGACTGGGATTAGTGGTGCGATACAAGTCTAAGAATGCATGGTAAAACCATAATGTCCCCTGCTTTCCCGCACTAAAGACTGACCAAATCTCTTCGCCCTGACACCGGGTTTCCATCACCAGCGATCGCGCGTTGTGCAGTTTGTCCGCTAAAGCCACTCGCCGCACGGCTTCTGACCCTTGGCGCACCTTCTCTAAATACTGCTGTTTCCGTTCTCGCCAAGGGGGTTTGATGTCTGTGTCAGATTCGGTACAACCATCGACAATTGCCACGACTTGTTCGCCAAACTGATGCAAGATGTCCTGGCGGGTTGCTGCACCCCCTTGGTCTTCTACGGCATCGTGTAATAAGGCGGCAATGGTGTAACCGCTAGATTTGAACAATTACGATGAGGCATACTTCATTAAGTTTCCATCCCCTGACGGGGAAGAGGTAAGTGGAACCCCTCAATTTGAAACCCTTACCCTGTATGGGTTCTAGAAGCCATTACCGAAGCTTATCAATTTTGACCCATTCAACGGGGTAAAATTTTCCGAAAAAACGGCTGAAAGCTTTACCCAATAAGGCAGCGAAGCTCACCACGGAAGAATCAGGGTTTTAGCCATTTTGCTTGAGCGTCGCTTTTTTGCCCTGATTTTCGGACATTAGCTATCTCTACTAATTTTATGAGGTTTTCAAGGTACTGTTTCTTACCAATACAAGTGAATCGGGTATCCTGATTCCATCTTTGTGCGATCGCGAGAATATTTCTGCCCAGTCTGGGACTACAGGTAATCTAACCCAATACGACAGGAACGTCAACTCAACTCCTTTTCCTATCGTTGATTGGAGTCATCGCCCAGAATCATGCGATCGCGAAAACTCTGGATTTATTTTGCCCCGGTTGATGGGGGGGAGGGGTGAGTTAATCGCTGATTCTGCTTGGGGTCAAGCGTTACCGGATTAAGACGCGATCGCAGTGGGGGATGGTGTTGGCGATGTGAGGGAAACTTAACTCAAATCATTTTATTTTCCAGGTTCGATGTAGGAGAAAATAATCCTAGATTTCGGTACATTATCCCAAACGTGACTGAACTTTTAAGGAGGATAAGTTATCTGCCTTCTGCCTTCTGCCTTAAAACTGGAAATTACCCCTTCCAGGCAGGGAGTAGACTGGGAATCATCAAGAACAGGGAATCACTAACTCAGTTCACCGTGAAAAACACTCCCACCTTAACCCAAAACCATAAAATCGCCCTCGCCATCGTTCAAAAAGCAGTCCGGATTTTGGCAACCTGGACGAATTCACCCCTGGAATTGACCGATGTCACCCTTCCAGAATCCCCTCAAATCGCTGTCACGCAAGCCATCAACCTGTTGGAATGGCAGGAATCCCAAACTCCGGAACCCTTGCGAGTTCTGTTTGACCAGGTGCAGCTAACCCAGCGTCCCTCAAGCACATATTACTGGAATGCCGTTGCGATCGCGGATACTAATCCCCCGATTCCTTATCCTCAACCGCAACAATCAGAGATGGGAGAGATACAGGACGCCATTCGCCAGGTTCTCACTCATCTTACCCCCTTAGACTGGCAAAACCTCTCCTTACTGACTCTCATTTTAGAGAAATTTGCCTCCCATCTGAGTTTAGGTCAAGAGGATGTCGCCTTAATTGACTTAACTCGCGCCACTGTTGCTATAGCTGTCGCCTTAGCTAATGCTTCCACCACTAGGAAACTGATGCTAATCGCTGGAGACTTATCCGGAATTCAAACGTTTATCTATACGATTTCCAGTGATGGTGCATTAAAATCCTTACGGGCGCGGAGTTTTTACCTGGAATTAGTGACAGAAGAAGTCGTTCAACAACTCCTAGACGCCTTGGAATTACCGCGCACGACAATTATCTATGCAGGTGGGGGGAATCTCTACCTTATCGCCGCCGCGACACCGGAAAATTGTCACCGAATTCAACAAGTTCAGCAGCAGATTAATCAGTGGCTGCTTCACCATTTCCAAGGAAACATCTTCCTCGCCTTGGATAGTCAGGAATTTGACCCCCAAGCCGTGAAAACTGCCGAATTTGCCCAGTCTTGGTCAACGGTAACTCAAAAATTAGCCCAACAAAAATCCCGGAAATTTGCCCAAAATCTTGCCGATATGATGCAACCCCGTCCGGCTTATGACCCTTGTCGAGTCTGTCATCGAGATGATGTAGACACCCTTCACCCCCTCAACCCCCATGAACCCGATTCTGTTTTAGCCTGCGACACCTGTCGCCAGATGTTTCAATTGGGGGGCGAGTTGTTCCATCTGGCGGCGATTATCCGTTCCCATCGCCAAGATAAGGGGGAATCGCCCTCTCCAAATGGTTCTAATTCTCAGCCGCTTCTCTCCTTCCAGTTACCCGCAACCGAGGAACGGGAAGCCGTAACCATTGACTATCGATTGTACCCAAACTGGCAAAACTGGAAACAGATTGACCCCAATTTAGACACCGTGTTTCTGGTCAATGACTGGACAATTGACCATTATAGTTTCCGCCATTATCGGAATGCGGTTCCCCTACTCTTAGGAAACTACGGACAACGGACGCAAAAAGAAGCCGAATCCGGGTTTATGTCCGCCGCAGAACTGGCAGATATTGCTCAAGGGATTCAACGAGTCGGTTATTTGCGGATGGATGTAGACCGATTGGGACAAATTTTTGCCCGGGGGTTGGGGGAGAAGCAAACCTTAGCGCGAGTGGCGGGATTGTCGCGGTTAATCAGTTATTTCTTTAAGGTGTATCTTAATAGTTTAGCCCAGTCTCGTCAGGAGAAATTTCTCAGTCTCCGGGATACGGTTCCTGTCTTAGCTAACGTCCAAGCCTTGAGTGAAAGTCCGCGCCGGAATCTGTTATTTATTTATGCGGGTGGCGATGATGTGTTTATCAGTGGCGCTTGGAATGAAGTGGTGGAATTTGGCTTTGATGTGTACCAATGTTTCCGCGCCTATACCGGACACCATCCGGATATTACCTTATCCGGGGGAATTAGTCTGGCGGGGGTAAAGTTTCCCCTGTATCAAGCCGCCCACGCAGCTGGGGAGGCGGAGGAAGCGGCGAAAGGAAATGGGCGGCAAAGTTTGAGTTTATTTGGTCAGGTGTTTAAATGGGAAGAGTGGTTAGGGAGGGTAAATTTAGCGGCACTTGATCCGGAGGTGAGGGAGTATTTGCAACCGGAAACACAACCGCCGTTATGGGGAGTTTTTCCCTTGGTTTACAGGTTAAATCAACATTTAGATCAGTATTATTCCCGCCGTTTTGTCCGTCACCTCTTAATTACTGCTGACCTCCAGGAAAAAATGCTTGACCGAATGAAAGACCAGCCAGAGAAACAGCAGTGGGATACTCGCTATTTCTTACATCTTCCTAAAATTGCCTATACGTTAGCGAGATTACCCCAATCGGTTCTCAATCAGCCAACCTTTCAGCCGATACGAGTCTCGTTAAAGAGTCCTTATAACGCTCCCTATTTCCGGGCTATAGCGACGTGGATTGAGGTGTTAAATCGAGAAAAGTAAATCGTCATTCGTCATTCGTCATTCGTCCTCTGTAAGAGTTTGACTTACCTTAAACTAATTACGATGAATAAACCGCCAAAAAGACCCGAATCTCCGAAAAAATCCCCACCCTCAACCGCCATCCAGAAATCTTCTGGCGTCAAGACTGATATCAGTCCAGACCAGGAAATGATCCAAACTATCCGCCAACTGAAAAATGGACTGCAAGACTATGAAATTCGCCAACTGGTTACTCAAGCCGAAAAACTGGGAAATCATCTGGTTAACCAAGGACTAAAAACCAATCAAATTCGCAAATTTTTAGATGCGGTTAATCGCTTAAAAGTCAAACTCTCTCAAGATGAAACCCAGCAATTTCAAACTATCGAAGATGAAGTAATTCTACTTAAACCCAAACTCGCTTATGCCGCCGCCCGTCAGCAAAGTCGCCATAAAAGTCCGGTTCAACCCCTAGCTGATGTCATCGCTGTCGCCATTGACCATCTGTATGATACCCCTGATTTTGATCGCTTAGTTCAACTCATTGAATCGATTATTGCCTATCACAAAGCTGCTGGAGGACGAGATAATTAATCATGCTACAACCTAGACCCTTAATTGGTAAATTCCGTTTACAAAGTACCCTAGTTGTCAAAACCGGACTCCACATCGGTGGCGGGGGAGAAAATCTGGATATTGGTGGCTTGGATAAGCCAGTGGTTCGTGACCCCCTCACTCAGTATCCCTATCTTCCCGGTTCCTCAATTAAAGGAAAACTGCGCTCAATTTTAGAACGGTTCTATAATAAACCCCTGAATCGGGCAGGAAGCCGGGATACTTATCGCTATGAAAGTGATGATTGGGTTGATGGCTATAGCCAGGTAGATAGTGGTGATCCGATTGCTTATCAAGGGGCGAGAACCTGTCCAATTAGTCGCTTATTTGGGTCTACGGGTGGGTCGAATTTTTGGGTGGAAAGTAATCTGAGGCGACAGGAAGAGTTAGAGGCGGTTGAGAGTCAGAGGAGAGTCGTGACTCGCGAGATTGATGGGGTGGAATATACCCAGATTAAACGGGGTCGAAATCATCCCGCCCGGTTAATTATTCGGGATTGTCATTTACAAGAGGAATCGGCGAAGAAACTCCAACGGGTTGACACCCGATTATACATGACCGAGTGGAAATTTGAAAACGGGATTGACCGCGTTACCGCCGCCGCGAATCCCCGCCAAATTGAACGAGTTCCGGCAGATTCTCGGTTTGAGTTTGAGTTGGTTTATACAGTGGAAGATGTCCAGCAGGGGGTGGAGGATTTACAAAATATTGCCGTGGCTTTGTCTATTTTAGAAGATGATGCCTTGGGCGGACATGGGTCTCGTGGCTATGGCAAGGTGGAGTTTTGTAATTTTCGCTGTTTTTGGCGGGATTTAAGTCAATATCGCCGGGTAACAACGGATGAGGCGATTAATTTCCGATTGCCGTTTTTGGAGTTTGAGGATACTGCGGCGTTGTTGGCAGGGTTTGGTCAACTTTCTCGCCAAATTCAGGGAGAATTACCTGAATAATGTGGTTCGTAGTCAGCACTTTAGTGCTGGAATCAAGGCACTAAAGTGCCGACTACAAGCAAGCAAGTAATTTAAATACAACTCGATAAAATATGAGTCTTTGGAAGTTAGTACGAATAAATTTTGGACGACACCCGGTACATTTTGGTGAGGTAGGAATTGGTATTGAGGAAACGGCGGAACGAATACGTTCAGATACGTTATTTAGTGCCTGGATTACGGCGTATGTCCGTTTATTTGGTACAGATGCGGTGGAGGATTTGTTGGCAGAGTTTCGGGCGTCTCCTCCAGTGCGAATGAGTTCGACGTTTATTTATCAGCAATTGGGGGAAATGGTGCTTTATTACTTGCCTCGTCCCTTAATTCATCCTCGGAATTATCCCACAGGAGATGATTTAGGGTTTGCGAAGATGTACAAAAAGTTAGAGTATTTACCTCTAAATATTTGGCAACGTTGGTATCAAGGGGAAGGGTTTACAGAAGGCGATCGCGTGGAGTTGGAGGCGACGGCTAATTCCGGACAGGGAGGGGTTCCGGGGGATTTACATGAGGCGAGAACGTTTGAGTATGGGAAAACTTATCAGAAGCATAAATTGCCGAAATTAGCTATAGACCGTCTCACTCATGCTACCAATTTTTATCATACGGGGTTGGTTAAATTTGAACAAGCGCCTGATTATTCGGGGTTGTATTTTTTGCTAAAGTTTAGGACAGAAAATCCAGAGTTAGAGAACCGTTTATATGCGGCATTTCAGTTGCTAGGGGAAACTGGAATCGGTGGGGAACGTTCCAGCGGTGCGGGACTGTTTCAGGTGGACTGTTGGTCGGATTTACCCCCAGATTGGCAACAGGTGGTGAGTTTTCAGGAAGAAAATTCTTATTGTTTAATGAGTTTGTTTTGGCAGAGTAGTTTTGCGTCGGAGTTAAGCCATGAATTAGAGAATCATTCCTACTACGAATTCAGGGAACGGGGCGGTTGGATTTGTTCTCCCTTTTCTGGGCAGCAATTGCGGCGTAAAAATGTGAAAATGTTTATAGAAGGGTCGGTTTTTCCCTTTGTTCCTGGTGGAGAGTTGGCAGATGTGACGCCTGCTAGGTTTAAGTCTCATCAGGTTTATCGGAATGGGATTGGGTTGAGTTTACCAATTAAGTAAAAAGGAAAAAGTAAAGGTTATGTCATTTTGTGAGCAACTGTTGCTGATGGGGAGAGAGGGCGCGAGTATTTATTTCTGTCAATTTAATGTGAAACTGTCTACTCGATTAAATTACCGATGGACAGTCGTAGGTTTCACCAGTTTATATTCCCCTAAATCCTCCTTCAAAAGGGGGACTTTGAGTCGTTTATTATTCACATTTTAGGAACAAAATCTTGAGTTATTTATCATTCGCATTGTCGGAGAAAAACTTTGAGCCGTTTATTATTCCCCCCTTTTTAAGGGGGGCTAGAGGGGATCTCTTCTTAAGTAGAATGCTTTCACCCTTCAGCCCTCCTACAATTCTATTTTGCCCTCTACCTTAATTTAATATCATGACTAATTCTGATTCCTCAGCTTTAACTATCTTCAACACCTACAAAACCCAAAATTATGAATCAAAAACGATTGAACTAAGAAGTCCTATCTTACATATTGGTGCAGAAGTCTCTCAACTGAATCCCTTTGAATATGTCCAAGTGGGGACAACAATTTATCTACCGAATCCAGAAGCCTTGGCGCAAGCGTTGTTGAAACAGGGGGGACGGTTTTTGCAAGATTATATGGCAACAATTGAAAATAAAGAAAGTATTACTTCCTTAATTAAGGTGGCTTTTGGTGATGCTTGGCAGGATAAATTAAAGCAAATTTCTGATCGGCGTCCCCTGTGGACTCAGGATGAGGGACAAACGATTTCTATGCTGCGTCCGATGATTCGCAATGGGATAGGACAATTATACATTCCTGGTTCCTCAATAAAAGGGGCAATCCGAACCGCGATCGCGAATTGTTTTCTGAATTATCAGATTCCGCCTAATCAGGGCATTAGCGCGATTGAGTCGGAGTTACGCAAGCGATTGAGTCAGGGAGGGTTGGGGAATAACCAGCAACAGAAGTTTGTGGATGATACGTTGTTTATGGATAATTGGTTTGGCGATTATTCCTTACAGTATCAGGGGAAAGAGTACCATCCCAGTTCTATCCAAAATAGGGATATTTTACGGGCGGTTAAGGTGTCGGATACGTCGCCGTTGGTGAAGCAGACGCGCAAGAATAAGCGGGGGAAAAAGGTTGGGTTTAATTCTCCAGTTGTGGCGGAGGTGATTGTCTCTAGTCATTTTCAAGACTGGCTGGCTAAGTATAAAGCGCCTCTGTATGTAGAAATGGTGCGAAATGTCCGCACGGAGTTTACGATTACGTTGGATCAGGAGATGTTGTCTTGGTTTCACCATAATCAGGGAATTGATATTCCCTTTAGTACGATTGATGATTTACTACGGATTTGTCAGGAGTTTGCCCAACAGCAGTGGGATAAACAGGTTGAGTATTGGCAAAATATGCGAAATAATCGCCATCGGGGGAAGTCGTTGAATTTTGATCGGGTTTGGGATAATTTCTATGTGAAACCGGATTGTCCGTATACGTTGCGATTGGGGTGGGGAAGTGGGTTATTTGGGACAACGATTAATCATGTATTTGCACCAGACGTACAGCAACAAATTCGCGATGCTTGTGGGATTGCTGCACCAAATTTTGCAGCGCCCAAGTCTCGGCGAACGGTGGTGAATTCCCAGGGGGATATTCAGTATGTTCCGGGATGGGTGAAGTTGAATGTGAGGGGCTAAATTATTACCGATTACCTTAATAAAATTATGCTGATTCGTTCAACCTGGACATTAACAACTCATGAAACGGCGGTTTTACCCCGCGCTTATGGGTTGGAATTAGTCAAAGTGTTACATCAACGGATGGGAATGGAATTGGGGGGTGAGAGGATTCCTTCAGTGGCGTTTGCTGGATTGGTGGGATATTCGCCACCGAGTCAGGGGTTTGTTAGTTTCTATCCAGGAGAATTTTACCAGCTATCGTTATCAGGATTACAGGAAAAAGCGGCAAAAGCGATCGCGTCTCTGTGTCTGGAGTCTGTGGAGTTCCTAGGGGCGCGGTTTACGGTGGTGAATCGCCAGGATGAGAGGAGTTGTTATGAACAGCTTTATACGAGTTTTGTGGCAAATGAACCGGAACCGATGCGGCGGTTTGAGTTGGAGTTTACCACGCCCACAGCTTTTGCCCAGCAGCGGCTTTATTTACCCTTTCCTCTACCGGCTTTGATGTTTCGCAGTTGGTTGGAACGCTGGAATCATTTTGCCCCGGTTTATTTGGGAAGGGATGAGTTGATCGGGTATTTGAGTGAGTTTGTCATGGTTCAGCGTCACCAGATTAAAACGCGATCGCTTCAGTTGCAACGCGGGTATGTGAATGGCTTTGTTGGCGATGTCAGGTTACAGGTTTTGAAGGGGACTGATCCTTTGTTGGCAAATGTGGCGAGTTTATTGGTTCATTATGGTCAGTTTGCGGGGACTGGGGTGAAGACGCGATTGGGTATGGGGCAAATGTTTCTTAAGTTTGGATAGAAAATCCTCAACTTGATTCAAACGCTCAACAATTTTTAATAGATTTGCCATTATGAATCGGGTTCACTTAAAATAAAAAGTAAAATGCCTTTTCCTAATACCTCAATCTGCGAAAACCATCTTAGGTGCAAGCAATACCTCACCGCCTGATTCAATCACCTGAGTAATACCCATAAATGTGCCATTTTCGTGGTGAACTCGCCGGATATTGGCAGCAGAATCAGTCGAGGCGTCTTGATATATAATACGTTGACCCTGACACCAACGACGAGCCTCGTCTGGCGATAAAGTAATCCTAGCTAAATGCTCTAACGCGGCTTCGGGTGGAATCGGATTAAAGGTTTCGGCTTGTACCTGTGCTGCAAATTCTTCTAAGGTTAAGCTATGGTCTAACTTAAATCCACTGCTTTGGGTACGAATCAGAGACGCTAACGTTCCACCAGTATTGAGAACCTCTCCCAAATCACGGGCAATAGAGCGAATATAGGTTCCCGCACCACAGGCGATTGCCACATCCAATTCTGCCAATTCCCCTGGACGCCACTCTAATACCTCAATCTGATACACTTCAACCTGGCGCGTGGGAATTTCCGCTGTTTGACCCGCCCTCGCTAAATCATACAGCCGTTTCCCCTGAACCTGAACGGCGCTGTACATCGGGGGAACTTGCTCGATTTTTCCCTGAAACTGTTGCAGGAAAGGCACAATTGTCTCTAGGGTTAACCCAGAGGCGGAGGAAGTCGCCACCATGTCTCCCTCTAAATCATCGGTTGTTGTTTTCACCCCCAACCGAATCGTCGCCTGGTATGCCTTCTCTGAGGTCATATACTGTAACAATCGGGTGGCTTTACCTAGTGCGATCGGTAAAACCCCCGTAGCCATTGGATCTAAGGTTCCCCCATGTCCCACTCGCTTCAGCCGCAGTAAACGCCGCACTTTCGCAACACAGTCATGAGACGTGAATCCAGCCGATTTGTTTAAATTCAAAAATCCTTGCATTCGTCAACACAGATTACACAGATAACAATGACATTCTCCAGAAGACTCAATCGTGAATAACACAGATTGTCACAGAGAACTTAATCATTTCCCCAACAATCTAACTTTGCCCCCTCACCACTAACACCTCTGTGAAATCAGTGCGACTAACCTCTCCCACCCCACCCCTACCATTTATATAAATCCGTGCAATCAGTGTTCCAAACAAACAACAACATTCAAACAATACTGGCTGAGTGATTTCCTCCTTTGGGCAATGAAACTTGAAGTGGTACTGATCAATCAATTATTCAGTTACGCAGCTTCCTAGATTCTATTTGAGGAAATGTCAACGTTCTCGATGAATGTTGCTGTTGTTATGGTGTTTGTTGCTATCTTCTGATGAGACAGATATTAAATGAGACAGGTTTTTTATTCCTCCTAACTTCATTCCACATTTGTAGACTAAGCTGTTTTATCTGTCGCCAGAAGTTATTTAGCTTTATATTCAATTTAGCACGTTCTCTGAGATAGGCAACCCCTTGATAGAGTCTTTTATATTTGTTTAAAAACGACAAAATTTTGAAACATAAGTTTACGGAAGCGGAATCAAAAGCGGTGCCTGTGGTGAGGGCGAAGAGTTTGGCGGTTCATCCGTCTGTTCAGAAAGCTGATTTAGACTTAAAGACTCGACTAAACTCAATGGCATGGCGTCTTGACTGAGGAATTGTGCATAAGCCGCATTCAGATAACGCTGATATTCCGATTGACCCGCGATATAGACTTCAAAAAAGGCAAGACTCAACGCCTGGGTATAAGCACGCCCGATCGCGGGATCAGGACCGATCACTTCTGGTGGCAATTCTACCGCCGTTGTCGAAACTCCCAGGTTAGAGAAGTGAGTACCTTTATTCAGCAACGCCAGATACTTATTCGCTGTGGTTAACCAAGTAAAGGGTTGAATCTGTTCGGGGAGGGCGGGTGCTACGGTATCATTACTCCCGGATATTAGCATCAGGGGGATTTGAATTTGAGCAAACTCTGATTTGCCAAAGATAGCACTCCCCACCGGATTAATTGCGATCGCGGCTTGAATACGCCGATCACGAAAGTCATAGTCCGCCAAGGGTAACTCTAATGCCCGACATTGCAGCAGCAGTGATACATTTAAGGAATCTTCTGACTCACCACAAACTTGCTGCAATCGCTCAAAATTAAGTTCAGCACCCGCTAGCGCCAAGGTTGTGTAACCACCAAAGGATTGACCCAATACGCCAACATGATCCAGATCTAACTGTCCTCGATAGGATTGTTCCAGTTGATCCAATAAAAAGGTAATATCCAAGGGACGGTCAATGAATTCTGACGGTGGCGTCACCTCACTGGCTAGTCCTCGACTCAGGGCTTGTAATTGTTCGGCATTACTACCAGGATGTTCCGGTAGGGCTACGGCAAACCCATAAGACGCCAAATGTTCGGCTAAATATTCAAACGTCATCCGATCAGAACCGAGTCCGTGGGAAATTACAATTAGGGGAGTTAATCCTGCCCCAGCCGATATCGAAGACGGTAAATACAAATCCACCGGAAATCGGCGTCCGCGACTGGGATCACTCAATGTCAGGGTTTGTTGAGAATAGGCAATAGGTCCCGGTTCCCGCAAATCAGGTAATTCGGAAAAGTCGGGTAGCATTTGGGGAAACAGTGACTCAATCTGGGCTTGAACTTCCGCCATCGCCTCCTGATTCACCCCGGCGATCGCTTGTTGGGTTTGCCGACTTAACCGAGATAGTTCTTCAATGATCTCAAAACTCCGGGCAGAGTTAATCCTTATACCATAAGTGGGAAACTCCCGCAGTACATTTAATAAGGTTAGCCCCCCCGGTTCAGCCGCCGCTTTGATTAATGCCGCCCGAATCGCATAGAATCCCTCTTGACCGGCTTTAGTTTGAATCACTTCCCCCAACCGTTCCAATATGGCTTCCCCTTGAGGCGAATAGAGAAACTGTGCGATCGCGACTGGACTCACATCGATGGGGGTAACTAAAACTTGCCGTAACCGTTCTAACTGTTGCGGTTCCACATGGTTAGCATAAAACGCCAATTCTGGCTCAATTTTACCCTCGGTGGCGTAAACTTCCAGTGCCGCAATGGACAGAGAAAATTCTAAAGGACCATAGGGAATATAGATTTTCGTCGCGCCCTGAACCGGAGTCGCCATAACCACCATTCTCAATAGGGCGGTTGAAACCGCAGCTACACAAACTAAACCCACCTTTGCGGGTTGCCAAACCCTTAATTTTCTGTTAGTCCGCCCAAGCAGACTTGGTTTCGTCTGGTTCCACGATTTCCACTCGTTCTGGTCAGGTGCAATACCTGAGTCTAAATTATTATTATCATTTGCTTCTACCTTACCACCTTGTTCCTTTCCTTCTGCCCTCGCGCTGAAGCCATCTGCCTTCGGGAATTCCTCTACCTTCAAACAGCATTCTGTCTTACTTTTCATAATTTAAAATTGATATCTCTTGCTATTAAAATCATCCCATTGCCCCCACCTCCATAGCTTGTGGAACTTGCGGCAACGCTTCATGTAGAAGAGAGCCGTTTTATCCTGATTATTTTCTTGACAAATCTCTTTAAATATTTTATAGCCCTCGGCAAATTTTCGGCTATAAAAAAGATGAATACCCAACTCAAACTTGCCTCGATGCTTAATTTTCAGATTAACCGACATCAGGGGTTCACCATCAAAAGCTTCAAAGACAGAGACGGCTTTTTTCCGTCCTTTAACCGGAACTTTCCCTAAAAATCGGTAATTATAGCTTAACGGATTATCCAGACTCAGCAAAAACTTTTCACTAAAGATAATCGACGCGCCAAAAATCTTCGTCAATCCTTCCAAGCGAGATGCCAGATTCACTGCATCAGAAATGACTGTTGCCTCCATCCGTTGTTCTTCTCCAATGGTACCTAGCATTAGACTACCATTATGGAGTCCCATACCCACTGAAATCGGTAGACTTCCGTTTTCTTCCTGCTTCCCGTTATAGATGGCAATCTGTTTTTGCATTTCAATCGCCGCGTCTAATGCTTCTTCAGCTTTTTCGGGAAAGACTGCCATGATCGCATCCCCGATGTACTTATCCACAAAACCATTGTGCTGACGGATGGTGGGGACAACTTTCTTAAAATAATTGTTGATGAAATCAAAATTTTCCTGGGGCGACATTTTCTCAGATAGAGTGGTAAATGAACGAATATCGGCAAACATAATCGTCATATCTCGTTGAACGCAATCCCCCAATTGAGCCTCACCGAGGTTGGTATAACCTAAAATTTGGAGTAATTTAGGCGGGATGAAGCGGTCGCAGTTGGCATTGATCTGGTTTAGTTTCAGATAAGGATTAATTCGAGCAATCATCTCATTGGGGTTAATCGGCTTCGTCCAATAATCATTGATCCGGTAGCTCCATATTTTTTGCCAGTCTGGTTGTTTTTCTTTATCGTCAACGAGGATAATCGGCAATTCATTGGCTGAGAAAAAAGTGCGAATTTTTTGACAAAGTTCATAGCCATCCATGGGAGGAATTGCGGCATCCACAATCAGCAAGTTAGGCTGAAAGCCTTTTTCGATTTCCGCTAAAGCTTGACTGCCATTAGATACTCGTTTGACGCTGTAATTGGGAGAAGCTAAAAATAGCTTGAGCAGGGGTTGCCAATTGGTCGATTCATTGTCTACAATTAAAATCTTGAATGATTGGCTAAAAACCGGAGAGGTTTTAAATTTGGCTGGTATTTTATGGGTGGGTTTTACTAGAGAGAGAGAGTTTTTACCAGACGCGGCTAATCGGATTTGTTGATTTCCAGAAATGGGTAGCGTCAAAATAAAGCGAGAACCCTGATTGCCGATTGATTCAACCCGTAGTTGACCGCCATTGAGTTCGACTAGACGTCGGGTCAAGATCAATCCTACGGCGGTACTACTGTACTGTTGGATGGTGGCACTATAGGCATTTTCTAGTAATTGCTCTGCCGGAATAGTGATGCCGATATCAGCGATAGTTAGTTTTAATTGATCAGGGGTGATCTTTGCTGAAACGTCGATCGCGCCTTGTTCGGTAAACTTAATCATGTCAATGATTAAGTTATACAAAATTTGCTGCAATTGATCGGAATCAGCCTTAAATTGGGGGAAATCGACAGCGATGGAGTTGCGTAATTGTAAATTTTTTTGCCGGATTAAGGGTTGACAAAGCTCTAACAGGTCTTGAGTGATGGAGCGTAGATCGACTGACGAATTGAGAGATTGAGGAGGATTGGGCTTGAAGCTGAAGGCATCGAAAAGGGTATCGGTAAAATTGACAACCTGCTTAACTTTTGCCATCAATGCAGAAGTGCTAGGATTTGACTCCTGTGAAAGAAAATCAAGGTCTTGATCAGATAAATATTCAGCGATTTCCTGGAGGCGATCGCGAAAGGGTGGTTGTTGGTTAACGGGCTGGTTGAGAACAGGGGGGGTGGTATCTTTATTAGTGGTTAAGGCTTGGTTCGTGGCGAATTGGGCAGCGATGATTGAGGGGATGCGATCGCCGGATTGTCTTATGTTGGGGTTATCCTGAAACGGGAGCGAGGTGGGAAGCTCACCAAACCGAGGGTTTTTGGTATTATCTTGCACAGTAGAAAAAGCCTTAATCAATCCTAAGGCGATCGGGAGTGCCAAAATTAAACTCAGACTCACTAAGCTCAAAACCAGCCAGAGGAGTTTCTGAGTGGGATAGAATTCTTCAGTAAGATACCCAGATGCCAGATAGAAAAAACCAAGATTGGTACTAATAATGGCAACGACACAGAGAAGGATGACGGAGCGTTTCATAAGGTTTAGAATTTAGGATGGTTAAATGCATCGATTTAATCAAGTCAATGCCAACTCACGGAATCTACGGGGGATCGAGAGTTGGTATTGGTGATCGGTTCTCAACGCTTCCGAAAAAAAAACTATTATTTTACATCATCCGCCTCAAAATTAAACTGATCCGATAAAAATCTGCTAAATTTTTAGCACGGTGCTTCTTGCCAAAACCTGGGTAGCCGTAGGAGACTGACATCGGTAAAAATTGGTGCTGGGTGAGATTACCTCAGCCAACGTGCTTTCTGGCAAGCGCCGATCCACTGAGTCATCGGAGAAGGAACATGACGGCATTACAAGGACGAGACGTGTTAGGTTTAGCTGACCTGAGTGCGGATGAAATTCACGAACTGTTGCATCTAGCTACCCAGTTGAAAACCGGTCAGGTTAGCCTGCGATGCAATAAGGTGTTAGGGCTTTTGTTTTATAAGGCATCGACCCGAACCCGAGTCAGTTTTTCGGTGGCAATGTACCAACTGGGGGGTCAAGTGATTGACTTGAACCCCAATGTCACCCAGGTGGGGAGGGGAGAACCTGTGGTAGATACAGCCCGGGTCTTGGATCGGTATCTGGACATCCTGGCAATTCGCACCTTCGAGCAAAAAGAACTAGAAACATTTGCGGAGTATGCTCAGATTCCGATTATCAACGCCCTGACTGACTTAGAACACCCTTGTCAGGTCTTGGCAGACTTGTTGACCATGCAAGAATGCTTCGGCTCATTAGCGGGTACGACGGTAGTGTACTTGGGAGATGGTAATAATGTGGCTCACTCACTCATGGTAGGATGCGCCCTCATGGGGATGAATGTCAGAGTTGCCACACCATCAGCTTACCAACCGAATAGTTTAATTGTAGATCGAGCTAAACAACTGGCGGTCAACAGTGAAGTGACGATTACGGATGATCCAAAGGCAGCCGTTAAGGACGCTAATGTGATTTATACCGATGTCTGGGCAAGTATGGGTCAGGAGGCGTCAGCCGATGCGCGAATTCCGGTCTTTTTACCGTACCAGGTCAATGAACAACTGTTGAGTTTAGCGGCAAAGGATGCGATCGTGTTGCACTGTTTACCCGCCCACCGAGGCGAAGAGATTACCGAAGCAGTGATGGAAGGTTCGCGATCGCGGATTTGGGATCAAGCCGAAAACCGGATGCACGCCCAGAAAGCGTTACTGGCTAGTCTTTTAGGCGCTGATTAAGCCAGCAGAGGGGATGGTTAAGTCGGGGCGGGTTTACTTGTATCTGGGTGAGGTCAAAAACGTTAATAGGGAAACCCGCCCCTACATAAAACTGATTAAACATTGCTTTTAACCGGACAATGATAGGACATTCGTACTACTAATGTCCTATAGTAAATAGTATTCGTTGAGTTGAATAATGGGTTTCAATTTAACCCAAACAGGGCAGATTGACTGCCATAAAGACTGGCAAGTCGAATGGTTGAACCATCTGCTTGACAACCTGTAACGTCAAAACAAGAGTGTAATTTGTAAGATTATGGAACCCCTCACCCAAGCCCAAAAAGAACTCTATGATTGGCTGGTTGATTATATTCAAACAGCCCAACACGCGCCCTCAATCCGGCAAATGATGCGGGCGATGAACCTGCGATCGCCAGCACCGATTCAGAGTCGGCTCGAACATTTACGCAATAAAGGCTACATTGACTGGACAGAAGGCAAAGCCCGGACAATTCGGATTCTGGGTAGTACCGTATCGGGAGTCCCTGTACTGGGTGCGATCGCGGCGGGGGGTATGGTTGAACCCTTTACCGATGGGATGGATCGGATTGATTTATCCGGTTTATTCACCCAACCCGGTAATTTTGCCCTGCGGGTTACAGGGGATAGCATGATTGAAGCCTTAATTCGAGAAGGGGATTTGGTGATTATGCAGCCTGTTCCTGAACCTGATCAACTGAAAAATGGTCAGATTGTCGCCGCTAGAGTCGAAGGATACGGTACAACATTAAAACATTTTTATCGGCAAGAGGATATGATCACCCTGCAACCTGCTAATTCTAATTATCCGCCCATAGAAGTGGAAACAGAAAAGGTAGAGGTACAAGGTGTATTAGTCGGCGTCTGGCGTAGTTTTGAGTAGGGGCTTGGTTACCAAGCCCCTACTTGGTTACCAAGCCCCTACTTATCCACAATTGTCCGATTCGGCTCAACGATGACTGGGAACCACAGGAGGTAATGCACCCGTTCGGGAGAGAGGTGCCGCCATTTTTAATACCTTCTCCATCAGCCACGGCGCAATCCGACTGCACCACACGGCTAAATGACTTTGCCATCCCACCAGGATTTCCGGTGAATCCTTTTGCAGTCCCGTAACCATGGCTTTGGCTACCTGCTCAGGTGTCATGGGCATGACCCAGCGAAATAGCTGTAAACCCCGCACCATATCAGTATCCGTGAGGGAGGGGAGCAAGGCAATCACCCGGATATTATAGGGTGCTAGTTCGCCCCGCAACGCTTGGGTGAAGCCTAAAATCGCAAACTTGGTGGCGGAATACGTCGCCATTGTCGGCGCGGCGACTTTGCCCATTAAACTGGAGACGTTAATAATGATCCCTTGGCGTTGAGCTGCCATCCGTTTGGCAAGCAGACGGGTAATCGTGTATAATCCCATCAAGTTAATTGCCAGCTCCTCCTGCATCTTGGGCAGTTTCGCGTTTAAAAATGGAGTTTGATGGGCAACGCCAGCACAGTTAACCAAGATGTGAATCGGTCCGTAAGTGCGCCAAGCGCGAGCAATTGCCACATTGACGTCTACCAGTTGGGTTAAATCTAACGCCAAAATAGCGACTTCGACTCCTAAATTTTCAATCTCCGTCGCCACGGCGGCTAAACGTTGGCGATCGCGTGCAACTAAGACTAGGCGCTTAACACCTTGTTTAGCGAGTTCGAGGGCGATCGCGCGACCAATTCCCCGCGATGCTCCGGTAACCAAAGCAGTCTTTCCTTGAATATTCATGGCAAAAACCTCATTCTTGTTGAGTCTCACTCGGTTTTTTCCGACTATTCATGCTCAGGGGTACATAACTCCTCCTAACCGCCTCAGCATGAGGTGAGACATAAGTAATCAAAATGTTGGATTATTTCTGTCGTTGCACTAAAACTTTGAAGAGTAGGACTTGTTTCACGCTGCGCCATTTTTTAAGTGAATTGGCGAGTGATCTGGCGATGAAACAGTAATCAAATCTTTGAAATTAACGGGTTCTATGAAAAGCTGACCCGTGAGTCGAACATGATCTCCAGTCATGCGGTAACTGCAAAGAGTGAATCATGATCATGATATGTCTCCAGTGGAACTCGGTGAATGTGGAAGCGTGAGTTGTTGATCGAGTGTCCCGATACATATCTGGTTGGTAATTCGCTAAATCAGCCAACCACCTGACCGTCAAGATAAACGCAGTGCTTATACAATTAGCCTCCTATAGACTAGATGAGCTTCTACCAGAATCGACTCATTACGCATACATTAGCAATTCTTTCAAGACAATGGCAATATTTTTTAATAAATTCCTTGTAACATTTGTTTACAAACAGTGAAACCTTTGTCCAGATTGACCTGTAGCTGGATTAACCCTTGGCGAGTACAATGAACAATCAACAAGAAATTATCAACTGATGAGATCATTGATAACTTTTTTCGCTTCTTGACAACAACTGTGACAACAAGTACCTAGTTATTGGCAGTAACCTGGTGTACTGCACTAGAGCGTCGGTCATTCCGAGAAACCGGGTTTCTCATGAGGATAACAACGAAATATCAAGCTTTTACCCAAAGAAACCCGCTTTCTTGACCGATATCCTAGAGATGCCAACTATAAAAAAAAGTGACGATAGTAAAACTAATCGTCACGGATTTGATCAAAACCATTTCAT
>NZ_JBKHHI010000055.1:0-23603 GCF_046539235.1 Coleofasciculus sp. | reverse complement strand
ATGAATAGTCCTGGTTGCCCTAATTTTCTCTCATCACAATGAATTAGCCCTGCCTGCGAGGGGGGTGGACAGAAGATGCTTCGCTTTTTTTGCACGGAAGGGGGAACAAGAGGTTATGGTTAAACTCTTGCCTACAGTTTGATTAGGTCATAGCGTTGGATTTAATAATTTGTTACAGTCGTTTTTCCTCAAAAGAGGGATGATGGTAAGGCACTATCTCGTATGGCTCAATTTAGAGTGAGTTCCCGATTAAGGAGGAGTTTATGTCATCAGTACGAGTCATCTACGCACCCCCTCCCACAGACTCTTCTATTCCCCCTTCCATCTTTAGCATTCAAATCAAAGACGATGAAGATGTGGAATGGTATTGGACACAGTTACCTGATGGGAATCGGGTAGTAACCAACTACCACTTGATTAAAGCTTGTCAAGATGTGCAGTCTCAGATGGTAGTCAGTTAGAGAGTCTTGAGCCAAAAAATATTCATTCCTTTTTGTTTCCTGGCTGGTAGCTGGTAGGGTGGGTTAGGCGGTACTCAATTTTAAGACATAATCATTTAATTAGATATCCGCCGTAACCCACCAATCCTTGACTAACATGGTGAAAGTTTAAGCGACAGCCCCCCAGCCCCTCGCCCAAGCTTGGGAGAGGGGCTGGGGGTGAGGGCTGTTCTAGGGGATTAATACAGATGTTCTAGATGCCTGTACTCTGGAAAACGTTAACTGTTGGAATGAAAAGTACGCATAAAGGCTGCGATCGCGCCTTTACCCCAAGGTGTCAACTTACCCTGAGTCGATCCCAGCGTTTCCCCAAGATTTGATTGTTGGCGTAACATCACCGGAGCTACCCATATCTAAAAGCTGCACTTTCGGCTCATTATTGCTGCTACTGTTGAAAGCTAAAGCCTTGGGAAAAACGGGCAACTTACCAGAAGCTAGTCGCATTTATGAAGAGTTATGTTTAAACTCATCTCCCAACTCAGAAATCTATATAGAAGCCAAGGCACATTTATCTATATCTCAAGTTCAGAGAGAGCTTTACCAAGAAGGTATCCCCAATCTTAAGCGTTCCTTGAGATTAATTGAAAGTTTTTTAGAATCTGTTACTAACTTAGGATCAAAGGCAAAGTTTTTGGAATTAAAAACAGATATATTATCAAATTTTGCTTATGATAAAATGAATTTAGGTAATTTTGAATAGGCAAGGATACAATATTCGCAAGCTTTACAAATCTTAGAAGAAAATAGGACATTTCATAAAATTATTAATCCTTTGGTTCATCAAGGGATAATTCAAAGGAAAGAGTTTAGGATTAATGAGTCAATAGCAACCTTAGAAAAAGCTAGAGCTAAAGCCATAGAGATTCAGGATAAACCAGCATTAACTTGGATTGATCATCACTTATCCTGGGCTTTTAGGAGGCTGTTTCACCGGGATGGGAAAAGAAACTATTAATAGCAAAACAAAAATGGATTAATAAATATAGATAGGTAGGTAAATTTCACAAACCATTTTTTTGCTTTGGCGACTAGAAGTCGCAGCTACACAAACAAAGTCCGCCTGCGCGGACTAGCTTATAAAGGGGGTGGCTAACCCTTATTTGGTATGAATTGTGTAGGGGCGGGTTTCACAACTATCTTTTCGGTTGTAACCCGATGTAACTAAACCCGCCCCGATTCAGCTTTTTAGACTTTGAGTAAATATGCCATGAAAGTAAAACTAACACCTGAAGGACAAATTACAATTCCTGCCACCATTCGCCAAAAACTCGGACTTCAAGAAGGAGATGAAATATTACTTCTCCTAGAAGGAACTGATCTAAAATTGCGAATCATTAAGCCTAAGCGACTTAGTGAATTTTACGGAGTCTTACCTGCAACTGTTCCTTATCCCAGTCAAGAGACAATTCGTCAGAGTGTCGCGGAAACACTCGCCCAAAAAACTTAGATTGAAAACTCCAATTGAAAACTCAAATGGATGAAGGAGAAGCCGAAACGATTTCTCTGGCAATGAAACTTAATAATGTCATTCTTATTCTCGACGATAAAAAAGCACGTCGCGTTGCTAAACAAATTGGATTAAAAGTAATTGGCACAGTGGGGATGCTTTTATACCAAATCTGAGGAACGCTACCCCCGTTATAACCCAGTCCGCGCAGGCGGACTTTGTTTGTGTAGCAGCGATTTTAATCGCCTCTTCAAAAGGCTAGGTGGCTGGGAAGATGAACTATAGCTAGCCTGAATAAGTGGTGCAATACGGTGTACGATAAACTGTACGACTGAATCAGATAATAGGAGAAGACAACATGAAAAAATATGTTTGCACCGTTTGCAACTACGAATATGATCCCGAAAAAGGTGATCCCGATGGCGGTATCGAACCCGGAACCGCCTTTGAGGATATCCCTGATGACTGGGTATGTCCCGTCTGTGGGGCGGCTAAATCGGATTTTGAACCCTTAGAATAATCATAACCCTGAGTAATGCAAACACTTTGTCTGTGAGAATCGTTGTTATCGGTGGGGGTGCGGCTGGTTTCTTCGGCGCGATCGCATCTGCATCCGCCCATCCTCACACCCACGTCATCCTGCTGGAAGCCTCGAAAACACCTTTAACTAAGGTGCGGATTTCTGGCGGTGGGCGCTGTAATGTCACCCATGCGTGTTTTGACCCCGCCCTTTTGGTACAAGCCTATCCTAGGGGGGGTAAAGCCTTGCGCTCGGCGTTTACGCGGTTTCAACCCAAAGATACGATCGCCTGGTTTGAGGCGCAGGGGGTACACCTGAAAACCGAAGCGGATGGGCGGATGTTCCCGGTTACGGATACGTCGCAAACCATTGTGGATTGTCTCATCCATGGGGCTATAAGCGCAGGGGTTCAGATTCGCACCGCGACTCCGGTTAAATCCATTCGCTTTACTTCTGGGTTTCAACTCCAGTTAAAAAGCGGGGAAACAATCGAGTGCGATCGCGTGCTTTTAGCAACCGGGAGTAATCCCCTTGGCTATCGCTTTGCTCAGGATTTGGGACATACTATCCAACCCCCTGTGCCTTCTTTATTTACGTTTACAATATCAGACCCACGCTTAAAAGATTTAGCCGGAATTAGTGTTAATGATGTTCACATAAAACTACCAGAAGCCGGGAAAAATGTCAAGGAACAAACGGGACCATTACTAATTACCCATTGGGGATTAAGTGGTCCAGCCGTCCTAAAACTGTCGGCGTGGGCGGCTCGATTTTTCCACGATTGTCACTACCAAACTCCTTTAGTGATTAATTGGCTTCCCCAATATAACCAAGACTATCTGCGCCAGCTATTACTATCGGTTAAATCTCAACTTCCGCACCGTCATATCAGCACGAGTTGCCCAATTCCGATTCCGAAACGGTTATGGCAAAGTTTAATTAGCTACGTTGGTATTGACCCAAACAAACGCTGGGCAGAAGTCTCTAAAAAAGCTTTGAATCAATTGGTACAAGAACTGAATCAGGGACGTTATGTGATTCAAGGGAAGGGTGTTTTTAAGGAAGAATTTGTTACCTGCGGCGGGATAAATTTAAAAGAGGTGAATTTCAAAACTATGGAAAGTCGCTGCTGCCCGGGGCTTTACTTGGCGGGTGAAATCCTGGATGTTGATGGAATTACGGGCGGATTTAATTTTCAGAATGCTTGGACAACGGCTTGGTTAGCGGGTCAAGCAATGGGGACAATGTAGGGGCGGGTTTAGTCACAATTGTAGGGGCGGGTTTAGGAACTAAATTAGATATTTACCGATAACTGAACCACAAAACCCGCCCTCCCCACCGATAACTGAACAACAAAAATTGCAAGGCTTGTGTCCCTCAAGGTTTGCACTCCATCATCCTTAGTAAAAACGCTATAATCTATAATCTATGTCTTCAAACTTGTGAGGATAAAAACATGTATAAAATCATAATAGTTTCTGCCCTAACTTTGATAACATTTGCCGGAAATGCCGTCAATGGCATAGCCCAGACATCGCCGCGATCGCCTGCATCATCTCCAGCAATAGATCCCGGATATTACATTGACCTGAATCGAGCGAAAAATCTAGCCCGACAAGCGGCTGAACAGATTAATGGTGGATTGAGGCAATATCGGGCGGAAGCGGCGATGCATGGTCCAGTACAAGATGCACCTTATACAGAAAATGAGGATGGTAGTGTAACATTTACCTTTAAAGGACGTCCTCCCGGTGCGACAAGGTACACCGTACAAACTAGCGTCACTGTCAATCAAACCAATGGCAGGGTTACGGTTAACTATAATAGACCGATTAGCAATTAATTGAATCCTTTGCTAAAAATGTCCATGGCTTAACCATGAACCATGAAAGATCCACCATGAACCTTTACGAAGATGAAATTTAGTGAACTGGTAGAAAAGCTTAATATAGACACCGATCGCACAAGTCTATCGGTTAATCCAGAGGGTGATCCAGAGATTCAGGGGATCGCCCCAATTGACCAAGCCACCCGCAGTACGATCAGCTATATTGAGGGGGCTAAGTTTGCCGCTAGAGTGAAAAGTACCGAGGCGAGGGCGTTAATTTTACCCCCGGATGAAGGGTTACAACGACAAGCCACAGAACGCGGTATTGCTTGGATTGGCGCATCGGAACCCCGACTATTATTTGCCCGGGCGATCGCGCTTTTCTATCAACCCTGGAAACCTGCACCAGAAATTCATCCTAGCGCTGTGATTCACCCAGAAGCGCAGGTAGGGAATGGGGTTTATATTGGGGCGCATGTGGTGATTCAGGCGGGAGTAACGATTGGTAATGGGGTTTGTATTCATCCGAATGTAGTGATTTATCCCGATGTCAAAATCGGCGATCGCACAATTTTACATGCTAACTGTACGATTCATGAACGCAGCCAAATTGGGGCGGATTGTGTGATTCATAGCGGTGCGGTAATTGGGGCGGAAGGGTTTGGTTTTGTCCCCACTCAAGAGGGGTGGTTCAAGATGGAACAATCGGGATATACCGTTTTAGAAGATGGGGTGGAAGTGGGATGTAATACGACGATTGACCGTCCGGCGGTGGGAGAAACTCGGATTGGTCGTCATACTAAGATTGATAACCTCGTGCAAATTGGTCATGGGTGTCAAGTGGGAGGTGCTTGTGCGATCGCGGCGCAAGTTGGCTTAGCTGGAGGTGTGAAAGTGGGGAATCGGGTAATCCTCGCCGGTCAAGTCGGGATTGCGAATCAAGCTAAGATTGGAGACGGCGCGATCGTAACGGCAAAATCGGGGGTTCATAATAATGTAGAAGCCGGAGCGATTGTCTCTGGTACTCCCGCTGTTCCCCATAAATTATATTTAAAAGTATCCGCCATTTATAATCGGTTACCGGAAATGTATCAAACACTGAAGCAATTACAGAAAAACAAGGGATGAGAGAGTGTTGAGCCTCTAGGGGCGGGTAATGGAACTTTCTTATCGCTATTGCCAGATTTAGCCTAGTGTCTCATCGTCAGTCGCATTGAATCGTCAACGAATTTATATAATCCTTGACTAAGTTCATCGGCTTTCTGCTCAAGATTGGAGAAGATTTCATTCATAGTGTAAGCATAGGGTTGTACTAGATGCTTTGAGTTTGCTGGAATACGATCGAGGACTTCATCTATGAGTAATTTGGTCATATCCGCTACCAGATCCCAAGCTACATCTACGCTAGGAAAAACCATAACACATAAAGGCACGAGTTCTTGTTCCACGGCTGCCATACTTTCCTCTAGCACACACAACCATAAATAGCTTTGGAACATATTTAGATCTCTGGTTGTAGAGGCTGTTACACCTGGGTCAATTAGTCCACCTCGACGGCTTTGATGATGAGGGAATAATTCGATGCATTGATTGTAAACTTTGTTGGCAATTTCATGACTGAGCGGTAGCATCTGTTCGACAATGGCTAAGATAGGTGAACTCGGCTCATGCTGGGCAGCAGCTGAACACACCCGTCTCCAGGGAATACAAGCTTGCTCTTCGATAAACTTCAGATAGGGGCTGACTAACACTTGCTCGGCAAGGGTGAGTTTGTTGAGGATTAATGCGGCACTGAAGTGAAACTGGGTATTGATAAAGCCAATTGTGCGCGGGTCTTTTGAGACTAGATGTTGCTGTTGAAGTTCCAATAATGAGGGTTCAAGTTCTGTGTAGAGCTGTTCAATGGCAGGTAATTCTAAGGCTTGTTTCGCCCAATTGGCAAAGACTTTGCTTGATAAATCAATTACTTTTTTGGAGTTATTTTGAGTCAGTGTCAATCGCATTGCAGCTAGGGATGAGGTAGATGGCGATTGCTGCAAGTAAACATCCATTGCCTTGGAATAAGCCTTTGCTCCAAACTGAGCCAATCGCCGAGCTTCAGCTAAATTCACAACATTAGGGACATAAGAGAAAAGAGTATTGGTTTTCATCCCAGCGCGTTCACAGTGGATCTGGACTAAGCGCCGTATTTCGGCAACGGTTTGAATTCGCCCTTCTCTAGAAGATGCTGCTATTAAATCAGTGGGAGTCAACCCCCCTTCTATTGAGGATAGAGTTGACAAGTCTGGCATGTAACGTTGCGCCCATAGCTTGACGAGGCGTTCGACTGAACTTTTTTTGACCAGTTGGGTAGTTTTCAGCATAATTCAGGAGTCGGGTTATCAGAGCAATGGTTGTGGGCAAACTGTCCTAATTTCAACTTCGCAGCATTTCAGATTGTTTTTTTATATCCCCATCATAACTTCATAGCAAAAAAGTGATGTAAAGCCTATTTAAATACTTCTGTGTGTTTTTTTTTATTCCGGTTAAATCTGTGACGGATGAAAAAACTGCCTGACTTAACGTGGCGATTAGCGCGGATAGTATTGCCATGATGGGTAGTGGCTAGGGTATATATTATACCAAATCCGATGAAGTGACACTCCCTTTATCTCTTAGGTAGTAGATTTGTAGAGACGTTCCGCCGGAACGTCTCTGCTAACTCACGCTGAAGACTGGACAAACTTTGGTGATAAGGCTAAAGATTCCCCAAAGGAAAACTGAAGCGGAGACGAGAGCAATTGTTGCTTTATCGGTAACTCAATTACAAACTCTGTCCCTTGACCCGGTTGGGAAATACAGGTCAATTGACCCCCATGTTTATCCACCACAATTGATTGAGAAATCGATAACCCTAACCCCGTCCCTGTGCCAATGGTTTTAGTGGTAAAGAACGGATCAAAGATTTGCTTTTGAATCGCTTCGGGGATACCTGGACCATTATCCTTGATCCGAATAATTACCCGTTCAATCGGTTGCGAGTTCTGGGGTTCGTTTTCTGGTGACTCCTCCAATGGGACAACGGGTAATTGAGAACTCACTGCCGTACATATCGTAATTTTGCGGGGTTCTGGGTGGGTGTCTAAGGCATCAATGGCATTCCCCAGGATATTCAAAAATACCTGATTAAGCTGACTGGCGTAGCATTCCACCGATGGCAAGTTGCCATAATGTTTATCAACCTGAATTTCGGGACGATTCAGTGTTGATTTGAGTCGATGCTGTAAGACAAGTAAGGTGCTTTCAATCCCGTCATGGATATCCACTGGCTTAATCTCTGCCTCATCTAAACGGGAGAAATTCCGCAGGGATAAGACAATTTGGCGGATACGATTCGCCCCCTCTTCCATGGAGTTCAAGAGTTTGGGAAAATCAGCCTTAACAAAGTCTAAATCAACCGCCTCAATCTCGTCTTGAATTTCGGCAACCGGTTCGGGATAATTCTTAGCATAGAGTTGCAACAACTGCAACAATTCCATCCCATATTGACGAGTATAGGTAATATTCCCAGCAATAAAACCAATCGGGTTATTGATTTCATGGGCAATTCCCGCAACCATTTGACCCAAACTGACCATTTTTTCCTGTTGAATGAGTTGGGTTTGAGTCTGCTTGAGTTGATGTAAGGTTTGCTGGAGATCGTGGTTTTTGACTCGTAACTGATGTTCAGATTTCCGCAAGGCTTCCTCAGCTTGTTTGCGATCGCTAATATCCCGGATAATCGTGGAAAACACCTCCACCTCTCCAGTTGCGCCTTGGTGCGCCATCACCACCTGAGACACGGGAATTTCCCAACCCTGTTGGTGCACGAGTGAGGTTTCACCCTGCCATACTTTGTCTTGGATCACAGTGGGTAAGGCTTCGGCGAACAACCGTTGGTTCACCGACTCGGGATGGAAATCCCACATCCGCAAATGGCTGATCTCCTGATCTGGATCAAGTCCCACCAATTGCCGCCCCGCCTTATTAATATAGAGGAGCGTCCCATCCGGTTCACACATACTGACAAAATCGGTGGTACTTTCCAAAATCGCCGTCAATCGCGCCGTTTTTTGTTCCGCTTGCTTGCGCTGGGTGATGTTGGTACTGGTACTCACCACCCGATAAATCTGTCCGTGTTGATCACCCAGGGGGGTTAATGTGGTAATCCACCACCGTTCTTGTCCCTGTACAGTAAAACATTCTTCATAGGATAGGGATGTTCCAGTCTGGACACAGGTTGTGTAATGTTCGGTTATCGTGATTGCCCGATCCGGCGGTAGGATCGCAGCCATGGGTTTATTCCGTAACTGTTCGGCGGGGATACCGATTAACTGTTCGTAAGCCGGATTCACATCCACATAACGGAATTCCCAGGATGGATCAGGTTCACTCTGGCGTTGATGAACATCGACGACACTAATCGAGTTTTCCACACCATTGAGGATGCTGCTTAAAAATTGTTCTCTCTCCTGTAAGGCTTCCTCGGCTTGTTTGCGATCGCTAATGTCGGTAATCATTCTCAGCACCCCGACAAACCCGCCTTGATCATTAAATAGTGGCGTCGCCGAAATAATCGCCCATAGATTTGATCCATCTTGGCGGCGAAACTTGAAATCGTAGCGTTCCTGGATTCCTTGACGGCGACGTTCTAAGTAGGTTTGGATTAAGGCTTGGGATTCGCTGTCAATAAAATCAAACAGCGATCGCCCCTGCATTTGTGCGATCGTATACCCTAGCATTTGCGCCATGCGACTATTGGCGAAGGTGATTTGGTTATTCTGATCAAACACCCAAACCCCCTCGGATGCGGTTTCCACAATACAGCGATAATGACGTTCCGATTCTCGCAGGGCGGCTTCGGCTTGCTTGCGTTCTGTGATATCTTCAAAAATCCCCAATAGATACTGGGGTGTACCCGTTTCATCCAGCAAGGGGACTTTTTTGGCATTGACGATGCGTTCGCCGCGATGGGGCGTGTTCAAGGGGGCTTCGGGAATATCGACTAATGTACCCCCCATGAGAATTTGTCGGTCTTTCGCCCGTAAGAGTCGGGCTTGTTGGTAAGGTAAAAAATCATAGTCACTCTTACCCAGAACTTGGGCTTTTGAGTAACCTAAGAGTTCTTCGCTGGTTTTGTTCCAGTACATCACCTGTAACGCTTTGGCATCTTTAATAAAGACACCCACCGGGAGATTCTCGATCACGGAGTTGAGGAAGGCTTGGGTTTCCCGCAGTTGAAGTTCTGTTTGTTTGCGATCGCTAATATCCAGAATCACGCCATCCAGCCATTGGACGACACCATTCTCATCCCGCGTCCCTTGACCTTTATCATAGATCCAAGCGATTTTGCCATCGGCGCGGACAATCCGGTACTCCAACAGGTAGGGGTGTTGGTTGTCAATACTTTGCCCCACGCTTTCTTTCACGCGACGGCGATCGTGAGGGTGGATAATACTGTCAAAGGAACGGATGCGATCGCCAATAAACTCTGACGCCTCATAGCCAGAAATATCCTGAATCGCTGAACTCACAAACGTCATCGTCCCCGTCGAGTCCCAGGTACGACGATAGACAGCGCCCGGAATATTGGCAACTAACGCCTGAAATTGGGCTTCGCTGTGTTGTTGCGATTCCGGTGCCTGTTGGTCTTTGGTGGAGTTGGGGGTAGATTCAAGGGAATTGGGTAAAATAGCCATGATTTTCTCCACACTCAGATGCGTGGCTCAACTATTGCGAGGGTTTTGTGGGAGTGAACGGTTGAATGCTTAAAATTTTATTAAATTTTCTCGCCTTTGACATAAATAATGTTAATAAATTTCACTGTTTGCCATTATCCACATTCATGTAACTAATTGTAAAGTCCTTAGCTCAAATCGCCTGTCATCTACCACACACACCCAGTTTCCTCAGTGGTAGGTGTTGTCAGTGCCAGGAATGGTCAATGGAGAGATTCTGACTTGAGGAGAGGTTGACCATTAGACACGAACCAACTCACTCATGATAAGGCAAGTTCTTAAATCGAGCTACATCTACTGATTTTTCTCTGATGAAAGCGATCGCACTATATACCGTAGGGTGGGCATTGCCCACCTGCTTTAAGTCGAATGCCACTGACTTTAGAGTTTGTAGTCAGCGCTGTCTTCGCTTCTGGCACGCTTCGTGCCTACTACGAACCCAGCTTAAGTCAGTGACATTCTGCTTTAAGTCCGTGGCACTCGTGTTAAATCGGTAGGCACAATCAAAGTTAACGCCGGGGATCTTCATGAGTCATCCTCCCTACCCATTCCTAATTTCAATGCGTGACGGCTTAAAGTTTCCTCAATCTCAACGGTCAACTTTAATCATGTCCGACTCCTTAAGAGTAACAATCAAACCCGGATGATCAAGTCGCTTTTGTTACGTTAATTCTCACCACCTACTTGATCTGAATTCCCAATCACTAATATCCAAAATCCTATCGGAAATTTGTTAAAATTGATACCAAACACCAGGGAATACAAACAAAAGGTAAATTCCTTAGCTTATTGGGTTATATGTTTCAGTTAATTAGACTACAAAATAAGCTTATTTTTACAGAAAAATTTCCTCTATCTAGAGATAGATAACTTGCCACGCTCGAACTGTTTTAGGGGTGGATCAGCCAACAACTTAACGAAACCAATAGCGCTGTACTCCCTACAAATTATCTGTAATTAGACAGTTCAGGAGTGGCAAGCTGCCAATGTAATGGGATCGCTATCTTGTCACTGTTTAGTAACGTACAAGTAAGCTTTGCATAAAACTGATGCAAGTTTTAAATCGCTTAATATGAAGCTTCATCGCCAAAATCAATCAGTCGAGATCAAAATAGGTCAAATCCTCCTCTCAGACATTAAAATTGGGCATTTCTTAGCAAAAACAGCACTTTTGAGCCAGAATTGAGGCTTACCTGGCTTAGAGTAAGCCAAGTTTCACTTTGATATAGTTTGACAGCGTTCGCTTGTCTTTCTCGGCTTCCTGTTTAAGCTGCTGCTTTTGCTCGACAGTAACTTTGATCGTAATCGTGGTTCGTTTCATCTACGTCTAGCCATCTCTAATTATCTACAGTAATACTTTAGTATAAAAAAGTATTAAAAAGTGTTACCTAATAAAAGAAACCTTAAGAAATCAGAAATTGCTCAGATTGAACAAATATCCTGAAGATAATAAGCAAATATTTGATTAGAAAGATTCTTGATAAGCATAAAGAAAATGCCATGAATCCATCAGTGATTTGAGGCAACGATCTATAGCTAGTCATCGGTGGCGGTCGTCTATTTTAGAATTTGCTGTCACTCAATCCCTATTTAATGCACAGGCACTCCAAAGGTTCCCCTTGGAGTTCAGGATTTTACTTATTAAAGATGCAGTAGTTTCCTAGTGTTATGGCTTATAAACTTTCCCAAAGTTGTACCGAGTGTGATATCTGTCGTACTCAATGTCCAACGGGTGCAATCAAAGTCAAGGATAACCAAACTTGGATTGATCCCAATCTATGTAACAACTGCGAAGGGTATTATCCCGAACCTCAATGTGTGATTCACTGTCCCATCAGTTCTCCAGTTCCCGCTCAAGGGAAAAAGGGACGATACAAGCTGAATGAAAGACCTGCCACCAGTCCGGACTTATTTGCCAATGACAAAACCAATCCCTTTGCTTCCTCCATCGTCATCTGGGAAGCGTGCAACCTATTAGCACAGCGACTCTCCCTCCCTTGGCACACCGATGCGTCTGGAAAATTCTGTTATCAGCGACAGGTGCGTCAAGGTCAAGGTGAAGTGGACTTTTGGTTAACTGATACATTTGATACAGACTCAACTAATACGTTATCGGCTGACGAAGCCCAGGCGACGCTTGAGGCGATGGATATCAAAGCCACCTGTCTCCATTTAATTTATGCCGCATACGCGACAGCATTAGAGAAACCGTGGCAAGAAGAGTTTACCCTCAACGATGTGCAAATTGAGAACTATTTGGGATTAGAGAAACGCACAGATTTGAGTAAAGCGGCTAAATTAAGTCTAATCAAACAGCTTGCCCAGCAGCCCTGCCAAATTAGCATCAGTGCTCATTGGTCAAAGCAAGGTAAAGTCCCAGAATTTAGTATTCCCCAAAGTCGCTTGTGGCATCTACAGCCAATTGAACATCATTTTCAAGAAGACGAACAAGGATACAAACATTTAGTTGGTTTAACCTTTCGGGTTAGGGCAGGAATTTGGGCAAAGTATTTCTTAAATCGGCAAGGCTGTCAAAACCGAACCGCCTTCTATCAGTATGGTAATCTGCCTCAATCCTTACTCAGTGCTGTAATCAGTAACTGGCAACATCATGAAGGGGCGACGCGGATGATGCTGTGGCTGTTGTTTAAAACTCGAATTGGAAAACGACAACGGATTACTGTACCCACATTAATGCGGGTGGCGTATGGAGAGGACAAACTTCTGCGGGCGTCTTCCCAGCGAGATGAACGAAAACGTCTGGTGCGGACATTTGAAACCGATTTAGAAGTTCTCAGTCATTATGGACTCAAACCTGTGTTTGATCCGGTGACATACTTACCAGAGATTCAACCCATGTGGGCGAAATTAGGAGATCTCCCCGACGATGCGGATGCGGCGTTAGAGTTTTGGATTCAAGATGGAAATAGTAATAGGCGGTTAACCGATGCAGCGCCCCGTGGTAAATGGAACCTGTTAATGAAAGCCCGGATTTTATGGTTTGAACTGAAGTCAGAATGGGAACATGCGCTGACTAGCGTTGAGCCAAACAAGGTACGATTGACCAAACGCAAAACCAAATCCCACTCATCTATACTTTCGGGCGCAGATGTTATCGCGGCGAGACAACGTAACAAACTCAGTCAACGCGGCTTAGCGCAATTGACAGGTAAAAGCCAAAGCTGGATTCGAGATATCGAGAAAGAACGGTTTCGGATAAAATTAGAAGACCAACGGCTGTTGCAGAAAGTGCTGGGTTTGACTGAATTGAATTCTGGATAATGGTTCAGGGATAGAATAGATGTAGAGACGTTGCATGCAACGTCTCTATAATGATTGGTTCTTATCTATAGTGGTAGGTGGGCAATGCCCACCCTACATAGAGGATTTAGCGATTCTTGTAGGAATTGAATCCACGCGATCGCATCCAATTGTTTCCCGATTTCTGGTATCTTTATCCTATACCCCTCATTGTATTAGATTAGGTTCGTAGTCAGGGCTTTAGCCCTCTCCAGCTATGCGTTAAAGCACGCTTCGTGCTTACTACAAACAAAGCCCTATTTTAGGGTAACGCACCATTGCTATAACTGACCAGCTAGCAAAATCAAGGGTCAAGTCAGGGCGGGTTTAGTCACATCTGGGTGTAACCAAAAAGATAATAATGAAACCCGCCCCTACACAGGCGCTAGGTTCTTTTACTCAGAACGCCGATCAATCAGCACTTCACCCCCATCGCGGTTTAGCTTCAATTGAATCACCCCCTGGAAATCAGAATTAATTACCCAATAACTAACCGTTCCCAGCACCACAGGAGTCAGCAGAACCTGCAAAGCAATAATAATTTTAGTTGCACTCAAATTCCTTTGTTTTGTCATTTAGAGTAACCTTTGAACTCAACTGCTTCTTACTATCGCCGTTGCAATTAAGAGATTACGCTGAAACTTAGGCTAACATAGCTAACATAGGCTAACATTCGTCTCATGCAACCGCTACCCCTCGACTTTCTGACCAAAATCGCTCGCGACTATGACCTTTCCCCGGAACAGGAAAAAGCATTTGTGGCACGTTTCAGTCGTCAAGGGAATGTAGACGCGATCGCGGAATATCTTCATATCTCCCCCAATGCCTTTCGCACTCGCATGAGTCATGTATATAAGACGTTCAAGTTTGGTGGTAATAGTCCCAATAAGGCGCGGAAGCTGCATGATTTCCTCATCCAGAAGTATCAAGCCTTTTATCCAACTTCAACTCCTCATACTCCTACTCATGAGGTAGACATTGATACCCTGGTGCAAGAAATACGCCAGAAAATCAAACCCAGCATCCAAAAGGATTGCGGCACAATGAAAGTGCTGGACATGACTCAACCTATTGGTTTGAAGGATATTTATACTAAAGTTAATATCCTAGAAAAAGTCATTGGACGTAGGCGGTTAGCGATTAATGAATTGATACAATGTTGTAATTATGAAAACTCAAGTTCCCTTTGCAGTTTTTTTCTCGTCGGTAATTTGAATTATTCATTATTTTGGCTATTCAAATTCGATTTCGGGTTATTTTTTGATTTAGGACTTTTTCGCTCTCTTGCTCGTCCTCTAACATTCAAACAAATGGCTGCAATTGAATCGGCTATTGATTTACCTCTAGGATTTGATGATATGGACATTGAGCTTAAGCGAAAGTTGCAAGAGTTGAGTAAAAATATACCTGAGCCATTTGAGCATAATCAAGAATCCTTCAAACAATGGTGGTATGACAAAAATGAGTCGTGGACGGCTCAATTAAGAAATGTGATGATTCAGCATTGCAACATCGGTTATAACTGGCAATTAAGCGATTCACAAAAGCAACTATTACAGCAGTATTACAACGCCAATAAACTGCTAGTCGATTGCCTCAACAGCGACTGTTACATCAGCCAGGAAGTACGACAGGAAATAGAAGACACCTTACTATTACCCATCGCTGAAATTGAGAAGCGCAAATCCCATTGGAAGCCAGGAAATAAATTTCCGGAACCTAAAGCTCAAGTAAGCTAAAGCTTACTACATGATAGGGGTTTTCAAGTTGGTGAGGTACATTATTTAATTCTGTATCTGATAAACCGACAATCTGCTGTAAAAGCTCTGAACCCGTTTTAACGGGTTTTAGCTTTTAGCCCGAACTTTAGTTCCGGGCTATAATGCTAGGTCAAATCAGATACAGCACCGAGAGAAATTCTATGGTAAGGGTTCACTGCCAACAATAAAGAGGATGAGAAGACAGTACCCTTTACCTATGCAACAGGCAGACAGAACAGGACAGCCGTACTTGAAAAATTCTAACCTGAACTGCCACAATGCCAGCAAACGCTTAGAGAGGAGACAACTAGAATGCTAGAAGCCTATCGCCAACACGCTGCTGAACGCGCCGAACTCGGTATCCCCCCCCTACCCCTAGACGCCAAGCAAACCACTGAACTGTGCGAACTGCTGAAAAACCCGCCACCGGGGGAAAAAGAAACATTAATGCACCTAATTCGCGATCGCGTTCCTCCGGGTGTTGACGAAGCCGCCTATATCAAAGCAGGCTTCCTAACCGCCATTGCTAAAGGAGAAATCACCAGCCCCCTCATCAGTCACCAAGGTGCCGTAGACCTTTTGGGGACAATGGTAGGCGGTTACAACGTCCAATCCTTAGTTGATTTACTCAAATCCCCTGACAACGCCTTAGGGTATGAAGCCGCCGTTGAACTAAGTAAAATCACCTTGGTGTATGATACCTTCAACGATGTTCTCGCCCTTTCAGAGGTCAATCCCTACGCCAAACAGGTAGCAGATGCTTGGGCAAATGGCGTCTGGTTTATCCGCCGTGCCAAACTTCCCAAAGCCATCACTGTCACCGTCTTCAAAGTTCCCGGAGAAACCAACACCGACGATCTTTCTCCCGCCACCCACGCCACCACCCGCCCGGATATCCCCCTCCACGCCTTAGCCATGCTGGAATCCCGGATGCCGGATGCCTTAGAAACCATTGCCAAGCTGAAAGAAAAAGGCTATCCTGTGGCTTACGTTGGCGATGTTGTCGGTACAGGCTCCTCCCGTAAATCCGCGATTAACTCCGTACTTTGGCATATTGGTGAAGATATTCCCTACGTTCCCAATAAACGTGCAGGCGGCTATATTTTAGGGGGTGCGATCGCGCCTATCTTCTTTAACACTGCCGAAGACTCCGGGGCATTACCCATCGAGTGTGATGTCACCCAGATGGAAACGGGAATGGTGATTACTATCCACCCTTACAAAGGCGAAATCACCAACGAAGCTGGCGAAGTCATTTCCACCTTTAAACTCAAACCCGAAACCATCCTGGATGAAGTCCGCGCAGGTGGGCGTATTCCTCTATTAATCGGGCGGAGTCTCACCGATAAAACCCGTGAAGCCCTGGGATTAGCCCCCAGTAACCTCTTCACTCGTCCCACCATGCCAGAGGATAGCGATAAAGGCTTTACCTTAGCCCAGAAAATGGTGGGCAAAGCCTGCGGCTTACCCGGCGTGCGTCCGGGAACCTCCTGCGAACCCTTAATGACTACCGTTGGGTCTCAAGATACCACAGGTCCCATGACACGAGACGAACTCAAAGAACTCGCCTGTCTGGGATTCAGCGCCGATTTAGTCATGCAGAGTTTCTGCCATACCGCCGCTTATCCCAAACCCGTGGATATTACCACCCACAAAGAACTCCCCAACTTCTTTTCTACACGCGGCGGTGTCGCTTTGCGTCCAGGAGATGGAATTATCCACTCCTGGTTAAACCGGATGTTATTACCCGATACTGTCGGTACTGGTGGCGATTCCCACACCCGCTTCCCCTTAGGGATTTCCTTCCCCGCTGGTTCCGGGTTAGTCGCCTTTGCAGCAGCTTTGGGGGTTATGCCCTTAGATATGCCTGAATCCGTCTTAGTCCGGTTTACGGGTGAATTGCAACCCGGTGTCACCCTGCGGGATATTGTTAATGCAATTCCTTATGTGGCGATTCAACAAGGCAAATTAACCGTTGCTAAAGAGAACAAGAAAAACGTCTTCTCTGGACGGATTATGGAGATGGAAGGCTTACCGGATTTAAAAGTCGAACAAGCCTTTGAACTCACCGATGCCACAGCCGAACGGTCTTGTGCTGGCTCAACCATTAAACTGGGGAAAGAGACAATTTCCGAGTATCTGCGGTCTAATATTGCTCTATTGAAAAATATGGCAGCGCGAGGCTATCAAGATGCCCGGACTATTCTGCGCCGTGTGGCTAAAATGGAGCAATGGTTGGCAAATCCGGAGTTAATGTCTGCGGATGCCAATGCCGAGTATGCGGATATTATCGAAGTCAATCTCAACGACATCAAAGAACCGATTGTCGCGGCACCGAATGACCCAGATAACGTTAAATTAATGTCCGAATGTGCGGGTGACAAAATTGATGAGGTGTTCATTGGCTCTTGCATGACCAATATTGGACATTACCGGGCGGCTGCCAAGGTGTTAGAAGGTGCAGGAAAAGTTAAAGTGCGCCTCTGGATTTGTCCGCCTACCCGGATGGATGAAAAACAACTGCGGGAAGAAGGGATTTATGATACCTTTGCGGCGGCGGATGCACGGACAGAAATGCCGGGATGTTCGCTATGTATGGGGAACCAGGCGCGGGTTGAAGATGAGGCGACGGTTTTTTCGACATCAACTCGGAATTTCAACAATCGCATGGGCAAAGATGCGCGAGTTTATCTTGGTTCGGCAGAATTAGCTGCTGTTTGTGCGCTGTTGGGACGGATTCCCACAGTTGAGGAATATACGGCGATTGTGACGGAGAAATTGAATCCTTTTGCTGGTGATTTGTATCGCTATTTGAACTTCGATCAAATTGCTGGGTTTGAGGATGAAGGACGGGTGATTCCGTTGGAAGAAATGCCCAAGATTGAGGATATTTTGGGGATGCCGACAGCGGCGAGGTAAGTTAAAACCTAACCCCCTAACCCCCTTCTCTGCAAGGGAAGGGGGAACAAGAGTTCCGGCATTCCGGCTCCCCTCTCCTTGTAGGAGAGGGGCTGGGGGAGAGGTCATTTAAAATGTAACGATAAAACCCTATCTTAATCCTTTATTATGAATAACCCCACTCCCTCGCCACCCCCCATACCCAAAAAGGTGTCAACACATAATATTGTTATCGGACAAAAAGTCACCTCAGCTAAAGTACGACGCGCCAAAGAACTCCGTCGCCAAATGACCCCAGAAGAAAAAATCCTTTGGCAACATCTTCGCGCTAATCGCTTGAATGGCTTCCATTGCCGTCGTCAGCAAATTATTGATGGATTTATTGCCGATTTCTATTGTCATGCTGCCCGATTAGTCATAGAAGTGGATGGAAAGATTCATCAACACCAAGCTGAATATGACGCCGAACGCGATCGCGTTTTGTCTGCACGGGGACTGCAATTGCTGCGAATATGATCTTGAGGGAGGTTGTGGCTGAAACCTTGGAGGAGTGATAAAATCGAGGCATGACTTCAATGGCTTTTTAGGTCTCATCCTGAATAATTAGCTTAACTTATAAGTAAGACCTAAGAAAAATCGTCACCTAAAGCTATGTCTGCAAAAGATATCTTTCATCCCATTGTCCGTTCAGCACTGGAAAAGGAAGGGTGGACAATTACTCACGCTCCTCTGTATCTTAAAGTAGATCAAGATAAGCTATATGTGGATTTAGGTGCTGAAAATAATTTATTAGGAGCCGAGAGGTACGAACAAAAAATAGCAGTAGAAATTAAAAGTTTTTTAGGTCTTTCACTGATCAATGATTTTCACGAAGCGATGGGGCAAGCCTGGAACTATAAAGTAGTATTAGAAGAAAAAGAACCCAATAGAATTCTTAATTTAGCCGTTCCAGAAGATATTTATGAAGATTTTTTTACTCGGCGTTTAGCTCAAATATCAGTAAACCGAATGGAACTAAGATTGCTAATATTTAATCCTGTTAGAGAGGAAATTGTAGCATGGAAATAGAGAACTATAGAAAACTAATTCAGTCAATCGTCGAAAAACAGGCTGACGACAATACTGATGATCGGGAAGTAGAGACTCAACTTGCTTTCGATCTAAAGCGCGATCGCTATCTCATGTTTCATGTTGGCTGGCGTGGAGAACGACGAGTTTTTGGATGTGTTATTCACATCGAAATTAAGCAGGGGAAAATTTGGATTCAACGAGATGGAACTGAGGTCGGGATAGCCAACAAGTTAATTGAAGCCGGAGTGCCTAAGTCTGATATCGTGCTAGGATACAGGTCGCCTTATATGCGTCAGTTTACCGAGTTGGCGGTGGGGTAGTTATGAAGTTAGAGAGCCGAAAGCACCATTGTCAACTGGGCGCAAAGGTGACTTAATTGTTAAGGGCGCATCGCTATGCGCCCCTACGATGGTGTCGGTGCAAGAGAATTAATTCGCGATCGCACTCTCATATCCAGAACATGCGATCGCCTCCCCTCATCCTCCAATAACCGCTTTTTGCGCCGTTGCAACAGACACAGATACCGTTTCTTCATCCGGTTGCGGGTCAAATACCACGACAAAGGACGCATGGGGTATAAGCTGACGCAGACACCGCAAATGACCATCCGCATCAGACCGACTGCGGAACCGACCCACAATAGTTCGTTGCATATTCGGTAGGAGTTGAGCGATCGCCCAGGGAGTTAGTCGTTGTCGGTAAGTGATTTGATTGGAATTGTATGGCATGATTAGATAGTCCGTAAGGAACAAAGGAAAGGGCGTTAGTCAGTCTCTTGGTGGGGATGTACTAACGCTTTTTCTTTTATGATTAAAGAGCCATACACAATATTTGTCAATTGTCAATACTTGACGCTAAGTTTTAACGCTACTTTAGTGGGAACATTCAGTCACTTATGAACCTGAGAGCCTTGAGAAAACGCGCAGGGCTGATTATCCGTAATGTCGCTCGTGAACTAAAATGCTCCGAATCTTCAATCCGCAACTGGGAAAAGGGGAGAACAACACCAATGATGGAAGTTTGGCAAGTATTTCGCTTGCGTGACTTGTATCAATGCACGGAAGCAGAGTTAGTGGATGCGGTCAACGAGTCGATGCTAGAAGAAACACAGCCTTGATGTTTAGGAAGTGCGATTGGCGAAAGCCACTGCGCTTCGCGCAATCGCATCTTACCCTTCCCGCCTCTGGGATTGAGACGAGGACAACCAACAGCCGATCCTAAAGCCCTTGATGGGGATGTAATTCTGGCAGCTCAGGCTACATTGATGGTAGACGAAGGAAATGAAGTTATAATTGCTACAACTAATGTAGGGCATTTGTCTCAGTTCGTTGACGCCCGTGACTGGCGGTTTATCATTTAATTTTAAGGGAGTTGGCATGAAGTTTAAAAGCGAAATACGAGATAGTCAAATTAATCGTCTCTTAGAAAAGGTACAAAAGAAGAGTTATGATAAATACCTTAGACCGCAGACGAGGGAAAATTATTGGGGGTGGGAAAGTCGAGATAATTGCCAAAGAGATAAAGGAGAATACTATGTCTGAGCAAGAGTTAAGCCGTGTAACCAATACAACAAGTACCGAGAAGGATTCCCCACAGGATGACCATCTCTTAGCCAAGTTGATTCTGGAAATCCAGCAAACACCGGAAGAATATCTACCCAACCTACTGCAAATCGTCCGCTTATTCCGTGAAAGCGTGACAATGAAACCCGTGCGATCGCAGGCTTCAAACCCTACACCGGAAACTCTTGAAGCTAACCGACTCGCTCAACAGCATAAAGCCCTCAAGGAGTTAACTAGGTTATGGATAGAGGAGGGAGATGAGCAAGAACAAACTGAAACTTGGGAATATCTCCGTCAAGTGCTGGATGAAGATCGTCTTTCTAATCGACCGTTGTTCTCATGAGTAGGATAGTCATGTTAGACACAGGTCTATTAGGAATGGTGACAAATCCCAAAACTTCATCTGCTATTTGCCAAGAGTGCAAGCTTTGGCTAGATGATTTGCCCTTAAAAGGTTATGAGGCAATGTTGCCTGAGATTGCTGATTATGAGCTGCGGCGTGAGTTGCTACGAGTAGGTAAGGTAGCGGGAATTAGGCGACTTGATCAACTTAAAGCTGCAATTACTTACCGTCCAATTACTACAGAAGTGATGCTCAAAGCGGCTGAACTTTGGGCGGAAGCACGCAAGAGAGGACAACCAACAGCCGATCCCAAAGCACTTGATGGAGATGTGATTCTGGCGGCTCAGGCTATAGTAGTAACACAGGAAGGAAATGAAGTTATAATTGCGACCACTAATGTAAAACATTTATCTCAATTCGTTGATGCTCGCCATTGGCGACTAATCGAGTAGTACCCTTGTTCTAGAAAACTCAGGTGTCGGTAAATGACGTGGCTATGGTATTTCAGATTTAGCAGAACTCTCATGATGTTGTCTATAATACATGTAAGAGTAAGAAAAAAATAAACAATGAAAGCCTCAGAAACCAGTCTTCGCAATTTACTAGAAGGCGCTAAACAGTTTCAAATACCACTTTTTCAGAGACCTTACTCTTGGAAAAAGGGAAACTGGGAGACTCTATGGGAAGACTTGATGAGTCTTTACACTGCGGAAGGAAAAGATTTTTATTTTCTCGGACCCATCGTAACTCAATCAATACCTGGAACTAACATCGCTACGACACCGAAAATCAGAAATAATACGCCTCCTAATGCTGTTACCAACCGTTCAGAAATTCGTCCTGCAATTAACCGTCCACCAATTACTGCGATCGCGGTGCAAATCCCATGACCTAAAATTGCCCCGACAGTAACGCCAACAGGTTGATGGGCGGCGGCTAAGGCGATGGTGCTAATTTGGGTGCGATCGCCCCACTCCGCTAGAAATGTCATGGTAAAGGCTTGCAGTAGAATAGCGAAATTGCCAGACTGTAACTTATCTTTCTTATTCTGCTTGGCGACTTCTACCGCCGCTTCCTTTGCGCCTGTATTTTCAGCTTGAGCGGGCATTTTACTGGCATCATACAATAGCTTAAAGCCAAATCCTAAAAATAAGGCAATTTCCCCATACTGGATATAATATTCAGGCAGCAACGACACCACCTGTCCCAATAATACGGATAGTACCGTCATCGCTGCTAACGCCGCCAGAACTCCCAAAAATACCAGCCGCCGCGAATAACGCATGGATAAGATTACGCCAATAAAAAACGTCTTATCCCCTAACTCAGAAATCGTAATTAGTAATAATCCAGCGGTAAATGCAGTTAACATTTTTACAAGCTCCTTAATCAATTGCCGTTGATGGAGCTTGATGAGAAAAGGCAGACCCCACCAAGCTCACATCAATGTGTGAACTCAGTGAAAGTCTCGCTACCAAGGAACTAACTATTCAGCTCAGATTCTGTAGATTCAAATGACCTGAAGCTTCAATCCCTTGTCACCTGAACCAGGCTCATCACCAGTATGTTGATTCAGGTATCCTGGTAATGTTTGACCAGGAGCTACTCCCTTTCATTCTTTTTTAAGATAGCATAATTTAATTTTTTGATCGAGTATTCTCAGAGATTCAGTTCAGAAGCTATTTTCCATATCTGTTCATTTTTCATTCATATTGATTTCATCTTTTTTTAGCTCATCCAGATTCCCGTTCCCCAGAGAGTAAGTCGCTAGATAACTCTCTTCCTGAAGGATAATCAACCCCCTCAACAGCTCAGGGCAAGCTGATCAATCAAGTTTTCCAATCGTAGAGATAGACACAGGCAACATCCGTGTATACCGGATCAGCTTGACTAAATTTTCAGTATCAGTTGTAGCAAATTTAGGTTCAAAGTCCTAGACAATGATTCTGCAAAAACCAATTGACGAATCTTGCCGAAACCTGCAAGCTTGAAAAGAACTGACAATCCGTCTATAAACAGTAAGGGATAGCTAAGTGTTAATTAGGGAGCAGTCTAAAGAAAACCTAAAGCAGACGCGGGTACAGTTCATGTCAGATGGTCAGACGAATGCTACGTCACAAGGCTGACATTGGCTGATAGTAGTAGACTACCCTTTGACACTGTACCCTATAGTATTCCCTGGCATACTCTGTACAACTTAACCAAAAGGAGAATTTCATGGCACCTATCAAAGTCGGTATTAATGGATTTGGTCGCATTGGACGCCTAGTTTTCCGGGCTGGACTAGAAAACCCCAATATTGAGTTTTGCTGCATTAACGACCTGGTTCCACCAGAGAGTATCGCCTATTTGTTAAAGTACGACTCCACCCATGGTCGGTTCAACGGTACGGTAGAAGCCAAACCCGACGCCATTGTAGTCAATGATAAGGTAATCCCCTGCGTCTCGATCAAGAATCCAGAGGAACTACCCTGGGGGAAATACGGCGTCGAGTATGTGGTTGAGTCCACCGGTCTATTTACCACCTATGACGGTGCATCCAAGCACCTCACCGCCGGGGCGAAGCGAGTCGTCATCTCGGCTCCCACCAAAGAAAAAGACCCGGAAAAAGTCCCCAC